>NZ_JAVGCZ010000067.1:0-14926 GCF_052928425.1 Glutamicibacter sp. BSL13 | reverse complement strand
CTGCTGACCGGCTGGGCCATCCGGGATGACGCAGTGCTGGTACGCGCATCCGGGCTGGATGAATCGGCCACCGTCACGGTCAACGGCCGGAACCTTGGGGTGCTCAAGGTCCATGAGAGCACCACCGGAAAGGGGAACTGGGAGCCGCTCAGCGCCCTGCAGCTGCCCGCCGGCACCCTGGAGGTGAGCGGGGACGCCTTCCCGCCCGGGCTGGAACCGCCCCGCCCGCCGGGTGACCCGGTGCGCCAGCCGGGTTGGTGCCACTACTTCCCCTGGTTGCCGCGATGCTGAAACGACCCCGCCTGATGCGCACCGTCGCCACGCTCCTGGTCTTCGGCATTGACCTGGCGATCTGGAGCACGGCGCCGCCGATGATCGGCAGCTTCCAGGTGCCGTATTGGCTGCTGTTCAGCCTCTGCGTGATCGCCTACGCCTGGCTCCTGCTGGGCCGCTCCCCCTGGTACGGCTACATCGCGATGATGCTGATGGCCAGCGTGGCCTTGGGCGTGGAGACCTTCGAATACATGGGCGGCTACCTGATGGCGCTGTTCCTGGTGGCCCGCAACGTGCCAGGGCGCAAGTCGGTGTATGCGCTGGCTGGCTCGGTCTACCCGATTGGCGTCATTTCCTTTAACGCGCTGACGTATGACGGCCCGGTATCCCTGGTGACCACGTTCATCGTGGTGGGACTGTGGACGCTGCTGAGCCTGGCCGCCTGGAGTGCCGGGCGGGCCCTGCTGAACAATGACCACCAGCTGGTCACCGAGCGCCGGTGGGCCGAAGAGGCGCTGGATGAGGCCACCGCCACCGAGCGGCTGCGCATCAGCCGGGACCTGCATGACTCGGTCGCCCACTCGATGACCGCCATTGTGCTGCAGGTCGCCGGGGTGCGCACCGTGCTCAAGAGCGGGAAGGACGGGGTGGACGTGGACAAGGTGCTGGAGGACGTGCAATCCACCGCCGAGCAAAGCATGCGCGAACTGCACCGGTTGCTGGGCATGCTGCGCAGCGCCGAGCACAACGGCTCCTCCGACCGGCCCCACAGCATCGCGGATGTGGCCGAACTGGTCGCCTCGGCCCGCGCCTCCGGACTGGAGGTGGAGGAACACGTCACCGGCAGGGAACGGCCACTGGACCCCAGCATCAGCCACGCCGCCTACCGCGTGGTGCAGGAGGGCCTGTCCAACGCGATGAAGCACGCCGGCACCGGGGCGAAGGTGGAGTTGGGCATCGACTGGAGCAGCAGCGAGCTGGTGCTCACGGTGCGTTCAATCTCAGGATTGATCAAGAAGCCCGGGGTCTCCGGCGGGTACGGGCTGCTGGGACTGCGCGAACGCATCAGCGTCTCGGGCGGCACGCTGGACCACGGGGCGACCAGCAACGGCTACC
Organism: Glutamicibacter sp. BSL13; assembly: GCF_052928425.1. Classification (NCBI taxonomy): domain Bacteria; kingdom Bacillati; phylum Actinomycetota; class Actinomycetes; order Micrococcales; family Micrococcaceae; genus Glutamicibacter; species Glutamicibacter sp. BSL13. Next base: position 13,537 of record NZ_JAVGCZ010000067.1, on the reverse strand, counting down.
TGCTCAAGGCCACCCTACCGGTCACCGGGCAGGGCGAGCTGTCCGGCTCCGGAGCGCCGCAGCAGACGGGGCTTACCGGGCCGGGCCGGGCGCCGGGGCTGCAGCCGGACGGGGTGCCGGGAAGCGAGGAGGAGTGAGCATGATCGATGTGTTGATTGTCGATGACCAGCCGCTGGTGCGCGCCGGAATCAGCATGCTGTTGATGGCCGAGGATGACATTCGGGTCATCGGGGAGGCTGGTTCCGGACAGCAGGCCCTGCAGCTGGCGCGCAGCTCGTGCCCGGATGTGGTGCTCATGGACGTGCGGATGCCGGGCATGGACGGGGTGGCCGCAACCCGGGAGCTGGTGCGCGAATCGAAGGGGAACCCGGACCGGTTGGTTCGGGTGCTGATCATGACCACCTTTGACGATGAGGACGTGGTGGTCCAGGCGCTGCAGGCCGGGGCCAGCGGCTACCTGCTCAAGCACGCCTCCCCCACCGAGATCGCCGACGCGATCCGGCGGGTGGCCGCCGGGGACACCTGGCTGGATGCCACCGCGGCCACGCGCCTGGTGCAGCGGCTGCGCGCCTCCTCGGCGGTGCCCACCGACATCACCGAGGTGCTCACCCCACGGGAACAGGAAGTACTGCGCCTGGTCGCGGCCGGGCTGTCCAACCAGGAAATCCGCGACACCCTGGTGCTCAGCGAGGCCACCGTGAAAACCCATGTGGCCCGGATCCTGTTCAAGACCGGGGCCCGGGACCGGGCCGCGGTGGTGGCGCTGGCCTACCGTTCGGGGTTCGTGCACCCCGACGACCCGGTGCCTGCCTAGCAGCGGCCCGTTGACCTGGCCTGTCCCCTGCCCGGTGGCCTCTGCAACCCAGGAGGGGAAAGATACCGTCCTGGTATGACGAAAAATGCTTGTGAATCAGTCAAGCTGAAAGGGAAATGATCAAACACCGGGATCGGTATGGGGCGTTCCCGGCACCATTTCGGCGGCCAGGTCAGATCCTTCGCCTGGTTGCCCAATGAGGATCGGGTTCACTTGGCAGGTCTTCACCGCTCAGACGGGCGCCCTTCACGGGTGCATCGCAGCAGTACGCCACGAACCGGATCGGGCTTCTTTGGGGGAGGAAGCCTTGGCCCATTGTCATCCCGCCGCTTCATGCGGGAGGACAATGGGTCCACCTCTTTAAGCGGCTGCTGCCCCCATGCTGGGTTTGCCCGCGGCCGCATGGTCTGGTGACCCGGCGCCCTATTTTCCGAGGATGAGATCCGAACCGAGCTTGATGATCAGCGCGGCCACCACGATCACGAAGATCACCCGGATGAACTTGCTGCCCTTGGAGATGGCCATCCGCGCGCCCAGGTAGCCGCCGAGCATGTTCATCACGCCCATGGCCAGGCCCAGGCCCACCAGCACGTGCCCGCCGGGCAGGAACAGCAGCAGCGCCCCCAGGTTGGTGGCCAGGTTCACGATCTTGGCCTTCGCCGAGGCCTCCAGGAAGCTGTAGCCGAGCACGGTGACCATCGCGATGATCAAAAACGATCCGGTGCCCGGACCGATCATCCCGTCATAGGCCCCGATCACCACCCCGATCAGCACCGCCCGCAGGTAGTGGGCGCTTCCGGTGTACTTCAGCTGGGACAGCTCCCCGGCCCGCGGCTTGGCGATGGTGAAGATCAGCACCGCCACCAGCGCGGCGATGATGATCGGTTCGATCAATTCGGTGGGCAGGATCACCGCGATCCCGGCCCCGCCGAACGCGCCGATCAGCGCGCACAGGGCCATGGGGATGGCGGTCTTCAGATCCGGGCTGGTGCGCCGGTAGTAGGTGATGGCGCTGGTGGTGGTCCCGAAGATGGAGCCGAGCTTGTTGGTGGCCAGCGCCTGGACGGGGGTGATGCCCGGAAACAGCAGCAGCGCGGGCAGCTGGATCAGTCCCCCGCCGCCGACCACCGCGTCGACCCACCCGGCGGCGAACCCTGCCAGGAGCAGCAGGGCCAGCGGCCAGGCGGCGACCGGTTCGGAGTTGACCGACAGGAAATCAAGGAGCTCTTGCACGCGCTGCTTCCTTACCGAAGTTGCTATCGAATCAACCCCGGCGGGTGCTTTCCCGCCGGGGTGGCAACGCTACTTGCTCAGTTCGGCGACGACCTCATCAAGCTTCACGTCGCGCCGTTCGCCGGTGGCCCGGTCCTTGACCTCCACCAGCCCGTCGGCCAGGCCGCGACCGACCACCACGATGGTCGGCACGCCGATCAGCTCGGCGTCGGAGAACTTCACGCCGGCCGAGAGCTTGGGACGGTCATCGAAGATGACATCCAGCCCGGCCGCCTCAAATTCCTCGGCCAGCTTCGCGCCGGCCTGCATTAGTTCGGCTCCCTTGCCGGTGACCACCAAGTGGATGTCCGCCGGGGCGATCTGCCGGGGCCAGGTCAGCCCGTTCTCGTCGTGGTAGGACTCGGCCAGGGCGGCGACCGCGCGGGTGACGCCCACACCGTAGGAGCCCATGGTGACCACCTGCAGCTTGCCATTGGAGTCCAGCACCTTCAAGTCCAGGGACTCGGCGTACTTGCGGCCCAGCTGGAAGATGTGGCCCATTTCGATGCCGCGTTCGGTGCTCAGCGGCCCGGAGCCGTCCGGAGCCGGGTCACCGTCCAGCACGTTGACGGCCTCGATGGTGCCGTCCCAGGTGAAGTCGCGCTCAGCAACCAGGTTGAACACGTGCTTGCCGTGTTCGTTGGCCCCGGTGATCCAGGCGCTGCCGGGAACCACGCGCGGGTCAACCAGGTAGGTGACCTTCCCACTGGTTTCGGCGCCCAGCAGCTGCTGGTCGCGGCCCAGGCCGGGGCCCAGGTAGCCGGTGACGATTTCCGGGTGCTTCTTCAGGTCCTCGGCGCTGGCCTGTTCGACCTGCACCTCTCCGTTGATGCCCAGCGCCGCGCCGATGGTGGCTTCCACGCGCTTTTCATCGACCTGCCGGTCCCCGGGCACGCCCAGGACGACCAGGTGGCGTTCGCCCTCGGGGTCCACGATCGCCAGCACCACGTTTTTCAGGGTGTCCTTGGCTTCCCATTCGCGTTCGGCACGCGGACGCAGCTGGTTTGCTGCGGCAACCAGGGTTTCGATGGTCGGGGTGTCCGGGGTGTCCAGCACCTCGAAGGGTTCGGCGTTCGCGTAGTCGATGGACTCGGGCACCACGGTGGTCACGGCCTCCACGTTGGCGGCGTAGCCACCCGGGGAGCGCACGAAGGTGTCCTCGCCGATCTCGGTGGGGTGTAGGAATTCCTCGGACTTCGACCCGCCCATTGCTCCGGCCTGGGCATATACCGGAACGACTTCCAGGCCCAGGCGCTCGAAGATCTTCAGGTAGGCGGCGCGGTGTGCGGCGTACGCCTCGTCCAGGCCCTCGTCGTCGATGTTGAAGGAATAGGAGTCCTTCATGATGAACTCGCGCCCACGCAGCAGGCCGGCCCGCGGGCGGGCCTCATCACGGTACTTGTGCTGGATCTGGTAGAGGTACACCGGCAGGTCCTTGTACGAGGAGTACAGGTCCTTGACCAGCAGGGTGAACATTTCCTCGTGGGTCGGGGCCAGCAGATAGTCCGCGTCCTTACGGTCCTTGAGCCGGAAGAGCGCCTCCCCGTATTCGGTCCAGCGCCCGGTCTGCTCGTAGGGTTCGCGCGGCAGCAGCGCCGGGAAGTGCACTTCCTGGCCACCGATGGCGTTCATTTCCTCGCGGATGATGTTTTCGACCTTGCCCAGCACCTTCAGGCCCAGCGGCAGCCAGGTGTAGATTCCCGGGGCGGCACGGCGGATGTAACCGGCACGCACCAGCAGCTTGTGGCTGGCAACCTCGGCGTCAACCGGATCTTCGCGCAGGGTGCGCAGGAACATGGTGGAAAGCTTCAAAACCACGCGTCGTATCCTTTTCCGTAAGTTGCACACCTCGACCGGAGTGACCGGTGGGCCATGAACTTAGCAATGCAAATCTTGTGGGTTTGGCCGATTTGACGGCCACCAACAATCTTAGCCGGTCACACCGGCCCCAAACACATTGCCTTGTTGGGCATGACGGGCCCGGTACCGCGCTTTCGGCCGCTGTTCCGAGCTGTCGAACGACGTAGCGCATTGCCGCCGGGGTTCTTTCCCTAGTGCTGCTGCCACCGGGCAACGGCGAAGGGGGAATGGTTCCAGGGTCCGTTGCGAAAGATGATCTGCAGCGGTGCCGATGCCTGGTGGGTGGGGGTTACGGTCCGCTGTTGCGGCGCCCAGCCAAGCAGTTGGCCCCGACGGGTGTACCGAATCCCGGCGCCAATGCAGACCGTGCCGGACGGGATGGTAACGCGCAGCGAACTGCCCCAGGCCGTCTCGTATTCTATGTGGTCAACCACCACGAACGGACGGGCGAAGAGACCGATGAACCACCCGTTGAGCCAGTGGGTCTTGACTTGGATGTGCGCCGGAGCCACCGCGGGTCCTAGCGCATGGACTCAAGCGCCGCGAAAGCCTTGTTGGCGTTCTTGGCCAGTGAGGAAAGCACCTGTTGAACGTCGACTTCCTCACCACCATGGGTGCTCATGACGACATCGGTGACCGAAACGTACTCGTTGCCGTGCAGCCCCTGGACGGATACCGCCACGGCGGTGGTGTTGCTGCCCTGCGGACCGGTGGTGGTGAGCTGGAAGGCGGATGCCTGGTCGGCAGCGAGGTTGGTCTGCAGCGTTTTGATCTGCCGTTCGATGTCCTGACCCTTGACGTGTTCGGTGACCTGTTCACACCCGTCGAAGCTGTCGGGTTGCAGCAGCTGCCGCACGGTGTCCAGCTTGGTGTCATCCAGGGAGATCACTTGATAGGTGCGGCTGGAGGAAGCGGTTTGGGAGGTGCCAACGACTTGGGTGGAGGTACCCAGGTCGCTAAGCGAGGAGCCGGCCAGGACCTGACGGCACTTGGCCGGCTCAACCTGCACCCCGTCGAACTGCTGCTTCATGGCCTGGGACTGGGCTCTAAGTTCCTCGGTGGTCAGAATGTGGGCGCCTTCGGCGTCCCCGAGCAACTGTTCAACGACCTTCATGGCCTGCTCATCGCTCAAAATCGAATTTTCCGATGAGACGGGCGCCGGGGACTGGGTTGTGCTGGCCGTGGGCGCGACACCGCTGCCGTATTCCACGGTACCGCTGCAGCCTGCCAGCACGAAAGCTGTGGCCAGGGGCAGGATCATCATTGAGCGCTTCTGCACTGCGAACTCCTTGTGTGGTTGATTTTCCTGCCCGGGCCGGGCACGCCGCGAACAGCGTGAAGCCGGGTGGTCAGCCGGATTTCGTGTCGTTGAACGGCTCGAAATCCGGCTGCACTAGGTTACTTGACGTTCTTGGCCTCCGCCAATCCCTTGTTGACGTCCTTGATCAGGGAGTCGATCAGGTTCTGGCTGTCCTTCACGTCGCCCGAGGCGCTGGCCGAGATGGCGGTGCGCCCGTCCAGGGCCTGGACGCTGATGCTGTTCATCGGCACGTCCACTCCGTCCATGGCGACATTGGTCTTGGTCACCACGGTCAGCTCTGCGTCCGAGGTGCCGTCGAGGATTTCTGCTGACGCCGTCAGCTTCTGACCCTGGGCCTCCATGGTGAAGCTATCGCAGCCGTTCAGGTCCTTGGATTCGGCGCCTTTGCGGGCGGCCTCCAGCTTGGCGTCATCTTCGTAGGAGGCCACGGAGTAGCTCTTGGCGTTGGTGCCGTCCACAACGGTGGCGACCGCCATGTTGATGCCTTCTACGTCCCAGGAACTCTGCTCGGCGATCACCTCGGCGCACTTGGCCGGCTCGATCTTCATTTCATCGATCATCTTCTTGGCCTGGGGCATGTTCGCGGCGATGGTGTCCCCGTCGAGCACCTGTGCCTTCTCCTCGCCCTCCACCATCGATTCGGCCACGGTCTTGACCTGCGCGCCGTCCAGGGTTGGGGCCTCGTTGGCCGGCTGGCTCTGGGCCTGGCCTGCGTCGGCGGGCGCGGAGTCGTTCGATCCACTGTTGTCGGATCCTCCACAACCGGACAGGGCAAATGCGGCTGCCAGCGGCAGAATCATCAGCGAACGCTTCTTCATGGCTACTCCCTCAAGTTAGATGATCGTTCTCGAGCAGTCTATTAGAATAATGATTGGAAATAAAACTCGTGACGCGAACTTTTTCGGGATTTTTCTGCCGCTCGGATCGATTCATTCCATGTATTTGAATTGAAGCGGCGCGCCACCACGCCCTGCCCGCCGCGGGTCTGCGGTTCTCGGCTACTGCTGGTCGCGCACCAGCTCCAGCACCCGATCGGCATCTTCGCTCGCCTGTTCCAGCTGCTGCGCCTGGTTTTTCCTATCCAGTGGCTGGCTGATGGTGACCATCAGGTTGCCGTGGGCCGCGCGCACCACCATCTGCTGCATCGCCGCCGAGCCATCGCTGCTGGTGAGCAGGTGGGCGCGGGAATACTCGGCACCGGAGAACACCGGCTGCTTGGCCAGGTGATAGGCCACGTGCTTGTCCCCGCGCAGCACCGTGTATCGGGTGCATTTGCTGGACAATTCATCGTCCTTGGCCAGCCGGTCGTTTAGCGTCTGGGTGTCCCTGAAGGCAGCCGCGGCCACGGTGCCCTCATCGGTTTCCAGCAGTGCCATGGTGGCGCCGGCCAGCTGCTCAGCCAGGGGGATGTCCATGATCGGGCCGCATTCAGCGGGGTTGACCTTAATGTCCTTTAGCCAGCTCTGGGCGGCAGGAATGGTGCGGCGCAGCTCTTCGTCGTCGATGAGGTGAGCGTCCTTGGCCCCCTGGGAAAATTCGTTCAGTGCATCGTGCATCTGGCTCGCGGAACGTTCAATGGCCGCCGCCTGGGAACCGCCTTCGGCGGCATCGGTCGGTTCCGCGCTGCAGCCAGCCATTGTCGCGGATAATGCCACCATCAGGGGTAGCACCGTGAAGCGACGTCCCCTGCGCAGTATCATTGCCCAGCCTTTCGCCTCATGATTCACGGCTCTTGAAAATATCCTTGGGCGCGCCAATTCGCCTCAATAAAGGTTAGAACAGAATGGTCGCGAATGTGCCGATTTGGCGGAAACCCACGCGCTCGTAGCTGCGGATCGCCGCAGTGTTGTAGTCATTGACATATAGGCTCGCGACCGGCGCGAAGCTCAGCGCGTGGTTGACCACGGCAGACATGTACCCGGCGGCCAGCCCTTGCCCGCGGTAGCGGGGGTTGATCCACACGCCCTGGATCTGGGTGGCCTTGGCGGTCACGGTGCCCAGGTCCGCCTTGAAGATCACCTCTCCGTACTGGTCCACATCGAAGAAGGTGTGGCCTTGGCGCAACATGTTGCGCACCCGGCTGCGGTAGTACCCTCCCCCGCTTTCCAGCGGCGAGTAGCCCAATTCCTCTTCGAACATTGCCGCACTGGCGGGCAGCACCAAATCGAAGTCCTGCAGGGTGGCGGTGCGCAGCGTGGTGGCCGGCGGAACCGGGGAAAGGTCTTCGATGGTCATCAGCGGCTGGTTGGCGCGCACGTCAAAAATGCGCTGAGGTCCGGTGGACAGCACCGGCTCCATGGCCATTACCGCCTCGCGCGGGCCGAAGACCGAGGCGAAACGCTGCCGGGTGGCCAAGGCCCGACGCGCATAGGCCTGGGCGTAGGTGTAGTGCATGGCGGTGGGCACGATATTGGCGCCCACCCAGCACGCATTGCTCAGTTCCCCGGGATTTTTGGGCGCGAAGATCTGGGCGAAGCTGTCAGGCGCAGCCGAACGGTGTTGGTCCAGCTGCGCCCGCAGGAAAATGTTGGTGACCGGATCTTCATCCAGCATCGCGAGCAGGGCCGGGGTATCGCTCCGGCCCAGCACGCGCGTTACCTGGTCGGCTTCGTCCTTAGCTGACGGTAACCACGGGAGAACCCGCGGCAGGATTTTCGCCATCGTTCACGCCCATCTCACTGGCAATTCGCTGCGCCTCTTCGATCAGGGTCTCCACGATCTCATCCTCGGGCACGGTCTTGATGACCTCGCCCTTGACGAAGATCTGGCCCTTGCCGTTGCCGGAGGCCACCCCGAGGTCGGCGTCGCGGGCCTCGCCCGGCCCGTTGACGACGCAGCCCATGACGGCCACGCGCAGCGGCGCCTCCATGCCTTCCAGCCCGGCGGTGACCTTGTCGGCCAGCGTGTAGACATCCACCTGGGCGCGTCCGCAGGACGGGCAGGAGACGATGTCAAGCTTGCGCGGGCGCAGGTTCAGCGATTCCAGGATCTGGTTGCCAACCTTGACCTCTTCCACCGGAGGGGCGGAGAGCGAGACGCGGATGGTGTCGCCGATCCCCTGCGAGAGCAGGGCGCCGAAGGCGGTCGCGGACTTGATGGTGCCTTGGAATGCCGGGCCCGCCTCGGTGACGCCCAGGTGCAGCGGCCAGTCCCCGGATTCTGCCAGCAGCTGGTAGGCGCGCACCATGATCACCGGGTCGCTGTGCTTGACCGAGATCTTGAAGTCGTGGAAACCGTGTTCCTCGAACAGGGAGGCTTCCCAGATCGCCGACTCAACCAGCGCCTCCGGGGTTGCCTTGCCGTACTTCTTCAGCAGCTTGGGGTGCAGGGATCCGCCGTTGACGCCGATGCGGATCGAGGTGCCGTGGTCCTTGGCGGCCTGGGCGATTTCCTTGACCTGGTCATCGAACTTGCGGATGTTGCCCGGGTTCACGCGCACCGCACCGCAGCCGGCCTCGATGGCGGCAAAAACGTACTTGGGCTGGAAGTGGATGTCCGCGATGACCGGGATCTGCGACTTCATCGCGATGATCTTCAGCGCCTCGGCGTCCTTGTCGGTGGGGCAGGCCACCCGGACAATGTCGCAGCCGGCAGCCGTGAGCTCCGCGATCTGCTGCAGGGTCGCATTGATGTCATGCGTCTTGGTGGTGGTCATCGTCTGGACGCTGATTGGCGAGTCCGACCCGATGCCCACGCTGCCGACTTTAAACTGACGGGTCTTGCGACGGGGGGCGATGACCGGCGGGGGTGCAGCCGGCATGCCGAGTTTGACCGAAGTCAATGGAGGCCTCCGAAGGATCTGTAGGTAGTTCTCAAGTCCAAGTATGTCACTGTCTGCGCCCGAAGGGGTACGGATGCGAGCTAAACCACCCGGGCACCGGTGCACGCATCGGCCCGGAGCCCGGGATAGCCGCCCGGGTACGAACGCGTCCCCCGCCTTCAACGGATTGGCGGGGGACGCAGGGGGTGGGCCCGAAGGGGTAGGTCGGGCCCGCGGGCCGGGCAACGGCCTGGAGGGAAACTAGTTGGCTTCGGCGATGCGGCGGATGTCGCTGAGCATGCCCGAGACCTGCTCGGCCACCTCGGCGTCATCCTTCGGGTGGGTCTCGGCGAAGCGGACCACGGAGTTCGGGATGGCGATCTTGATGTCCTCGATCACCTTGGCGCCGGCGATTCCCAGGGCCTTGCGGGCCTCATCCTGGGCCCACACTCCACCGTACTGCCCGAAGGCGGTGCCGATGACTGCGGTCGGCAGGCCGGTGGCCGCCGAGGCGCCGAAGGGGCGTGAGAGCCAGTCAATGGCGTTCTTCAGCACGGCCGGCATGGTTCCGTTGTACTCCGGGGAGACCACCAGCAGGGCGTCGGCCTCGGCCACTGCGGCACGCAGGGCCGCGGCGGCGGCGGGAACCTGGCCCTCGACGTCCTTGTCCTCGTTGTAGAACGGCAGGTTCTCCAGGCCGGAATACACGCTGACTTCCATGCCTTCCGGGGCGTTTTCGACAGTGGCTTCGGCCAGCTGGCGGTTGGTGGAACCATTGCGCAGGGAACCGACAAGGGTCAGGACCTTGGTCGCCATAGGGCGTCTCCTTAGATAGTGAAGCTAGAACACCGCGTCATACTGATGACGCTTCAACTACCTAAACAGTACCCTTCCGTACTGCATTCCGTTTGAGGGCTGTGACGCTGGACACGGCCAGCGTTCTGGTTTCCGCCCCGCGCCGGCTTGCGGGTGGATTGCCAGGGGACAGAGCGTTCCGTGCTCCTGCCCCTGGGAATCGTTCTGCTCCCAACTTCGGAGAACCTTTGAACCCATTTCGCCGGCATAGCCGGAGTCCTACGGTAAGGAACAAGAACCGATCCGACACCAGGAGGAAAACATGGACAGCTTTCAACACTTCATCGATTCCGCTGGGCGGGCCGTGGATGCCGTCGGCGTTGCCGCCGTTATTATCGGTACGCTGCTGGCCGCGCTCTTCGCCGCCACCCGGTTGCTACGCCGCGAGGGCGAGGTCTACCGAAAGTTCCGCCAGTTTCTGGGGCGCTCCATCCTGCTGGGCCTTGAACTGCTGGTGGCGGCCGATATCATTCGCACCGTGGCGGTCACCCCGTCCATGGAAAGCGTTGCGGTGCTCGCCGCGATTGTGCTGATCCGAACCTTCCTCAGCTGGTCGCTGGAATTGGAGATTACCGGGCGTTGGCCCTGGCAGAAGCGGCCAGAAGGCGCAGAAGCCGAGCCGGACGCCGCCTGAGGCGTGAAGCGCCACATCCAGTCCGCGACGGGGATCAGTGGACGGCAGGAGCCTTGATCAGAAGGGCGGGTCGGTGGGTTCGCTTTCCCCTCCGTCACGGCGGACGATGCTGATCATCCCGTTGGGTTCCACATAGGCCCGTTCAACCTGCCCAACTTCTTCAATCCCGTGCAGACGCAGTTGTGATTCCACTTCCGCCCGGGTCATGAATTCTCGGAGCATGACCTTCCGGTTTAGCCTGCCGTTCTTGATCAGCAGCTTCGGCTTGGCCTTGAGCAGTCGAGCGACGAAGGGGAAACGATAAGCCAGCGCATCAACAATGACACTCCACGCCAGCATCGTGACGATCAGGATCAGTCCGTCCCCAATCGACTCCCCCTCGCCGTTCAGTCCCGGGGCTGCCGCCTGGGCCACCAGCACCACCAAGAGCACGTCGGTGATGCCCAGGCCCCCGGATTCCCGCTGACCGACCACACGCATCAGGATGAGCAAGGCAAGGAAGATGATGGTTCCGCGCACCACCACCTCCAGCAAGGGCAGGGTCGGGGCCAAAATTGAATTCCAGTCCATGGCCCATTCATGCCATGTCCGCTGAGGACCTGCCCGACTCCGAGGAGGGTACGGAACGTTGCCTGAAGGTCCCCGAGGAAACAGGGCGGCCCCATTGCGGTTTCCGGTTGTCGGCGCGAGGATTCTTAGGGTCTTGGATGCCGCTGTGCACGGAGCCGTCCTGGAGCAAAGTGGCTGCGGCCGGGTCGTAACAGCAGCGGTGGGAAATGGAAAGGGGTGCGCCATCGGTTGCCAGTCGGCGCGACAGCTCTAGGCAGGCGGCACGCAGATTCGATGGTGGGCAGGCTCCGTGGGGGACACAATGGCCTGGTCTGACACCAAAGCGGAGGTTTTCTGATGTCCAGTGCTGAGGCAAATGACCGCCGGGGTGCGCCGGCACGCTCCGGGAAGGGCCGGGGTGGCATCAACCCCGCCCGGCGCACCATCCTTTCCGGGTTCCTCTTCGGTTGCGGCATCGCCGCCTCGATGATCGACCTGTTCATCTTTCACCTCGGGCTGCAATGGCACCACTTCTACGACCTGTCCACCACCGAGGTCGCGTTGACCGCCGACGGGTTCTTCCATGCCTTTGGCTGGTTCATCACCATCTGGGGGTTGTTCCTGCTGGCCGATGTGCGGCGCCGGGGCGAGGTGAATTGGAAACGCTGGAGCGGTGCGCTGATCGCCGGGGTGGGCTTCTTCCAGCTCTTTGACGGGATTGTGGACCACAAGATCCTGCGAATCCACCAGATCCGCTACGACGTGGATCTGCTGCCCTACGACGCGATCTGGATTGGGTCGGCCGTGGTGCTGCTGCTGGTTGGGCTGCTGATCCTGTGGCGCGCCCGCCCGCACCGCACGGACACGTAGGCGGTTTCATGGGACATCGCCACCATGCCGCCCTGTTGGCAGCCCATGGCCACCAGCCCCTGGGCTGGCAGGTGTTTGAGGTTGTGGCCGTGTTGCTGCTGGCGGCAGCGGCGTTCGGTTACGCGGCGGGACTGGTCACCTCCCGGAACCGCGGCCGCTGGCCGGCGCCCCGCACGCTCGCCTGGTATGCGGGGCTGTTGTGTGCCGTGGCCGGGCTGGCTGGACCGGTGGCGACGGCCGCCCACAGCAGTTTTACGGCCCACATGCTCGGGCACCTGCTGTTGGGCATGCTCGCCCCGCTGCTGCTGGTGCTGGCCCACCCGATCACGCTGGCCCTGCGCGCCCTGCCGGTGAGGCAGGCGCGGGCCGTGACCCGGCTACTGCGCTCGGCCCCGATTCGGGTGCTCACCCATCCGTTCGTTGCCGCCATCCTGAACGCCGGCGGGCTGTGGCTGCTCTACACCACGGACCTGTATCACCTCATGCATTCCTCGGTGCTGCTCCATGCGGTGGTTCACGCGCACATCTTCCTGGCCGGGTACGTGTTCACCGCCTCCGTGGTTGGCGGAGATCCGGATCCGCACCGGGCCTCGTTCCGGATGCGGGCCACGGTGCTGGTCAGCTTCATCGCGGCCCACGCAATTCTGGCGAAGTGGTTGTACGCGCATCCGCCCGCCGGAGTGGAGGCCGCGGATGGGCGGGCCGGGGCCCAGCTGATGTACTACGGCGGGGATGCGGTGGACGTTGGCCTGATCGTGCTGCTGTTTATCGGCTGGTACGCCGCGACCCGTCCCAGGACCGGGGGCCGGCCGGCCGCGGACACGGTCTAAACGCCCCTCGGCCCCCGTCCCGCCCCGATCAGGCCAGCCGGTTCAGACCCGGATCCCGGAATCCTTCAGCGCCTGACGCGCCGCATGCCATCCGGCCATGCCGTGCACTCCCCCGCCCGGAGGGGTGGAGGAAGAGCACAGGTACAGTCCGGGCACCCCAAGCCGGTACGGGGTCAGGGACGCGGTGGGCCGCAGGAACTGCTGCAGCCCGTTCAGCGCACCGCCGCCGATATCCCCGCCCACCAGGTTCGGGTTCCAGGCCTCCAGTGCGGTCGGGTCCGTTTCCACCCGGCGCAGGACGCGATCCCGGAAGCCGGGGGCGAAGCGTTCAATCTGCTCATCAATCCTCTCCCCGGCCGGGCCCTGGTAGCCCTGCGGCACGTGGGCGTAGGCCCACACCACGTGCTTTCCGGCCGGGGCCCGCGAGGCGTCGGCGGAGGACGGCTGGACCACCATGACAAACGGGCGCTCGGGCAGCCGGCCCCGGGCGACCTCGCGTTCGGCCGCGACCAGTTCCTCGGCATTGCCCACCACGTGCACGGTGCCGGCATTGGCGGTGCGTGGATCCCGCCACGGTACCGGGCCGTCCAGCAGGTAATCGACCTTGTGGGCGGCGGTGCCGTAGCGCCAGCGCCCCAGCTGGGTGCGGTATCGGGCCGAGAGCCGGTCCCCGGCCAGCTGCAGGACCTGGCGCGGGGTGATGTCCAGCAGGTTTAGTTCGGCCGGAGGCAGCTCACCCAGGTCCTGGACCGGCACCTGGGTGTGGATCTGC
>NZ_JAVGCZ010000066.1:0-14951 GCF_052928425.1 Glutamicibacter sp. BSL13 | reverse complement strand
GCGGGCACTGGCCCGTCGCCTGGGCACCGAGGATTCGGGCCAAAGCCTGGTGCTGGTCATCGGGCTGGTGGCGATCACGCTGTTGACCATCAGCATCGTGCTGGCGGCCAGCGCCGTGAACCTCAAGGCCCGCCAGCTGCTGGCCGCCGCGGACGGGGCGGTCATTGCCGCGGTCGACGAATTCGAGCTCGTCGGCGAGGGCCCCAAACCCGAGATCCGGCTCAACGAGCAGCAGGTGTCCCAGGCGGTGCGCCGCTACCTGGCCGATACCCAGGCCCACGGCCGCTTCGACGACCTGGGGGTGGGCGGCGTCGGCATCCTGCCCGACGGACAGGGGGCCACCGTGCAGCTGACCGCCCGGGTGACCCCGCCGATCGTCGGCTGGCTGGTGCCGGCCGGGATCCCCATCCACGTGGACGCCACCGCCCGCACCGTGCTCAGCCGCTGAAAACCGGTGCGTTGGCGCAGGCGCCGAACGACTCCGGCGCCGGGCGTGATGACGTAGGCTAGTTAAATCATGGCTAAAACAGACTTTTCTGCTGAACTGCGCGCGCTTCGTTCCACTTTCCGGTCCATCGAGGCGGTCAGCGACGTCGAGCAAATCAAGGCGGACATCGCCCAGCTGTCTGAGGAAGCCGGCGCCCCGGACCTGTGGGACGACCCGGCCGTGGCGCAGAAGGTCACCTCCCGGCTCTCGCACCGCCAGTCCGAGCTGGAGCGGCTGCAGAAACTGCACACCCGGATCGATGACCTGGAGGTGCTGGTGGAGTTGGCCGAAATGGAGGACGACGCGGACACCCTGCAGGAGGCGGACCGGGAGCTGGAGGCGATCCGCGCCTCCCTGGCCGAACTGGAAGTGGTCACGCTGCTCAACGGCGAATTCGACTCCCGCGGCGCGGTCATCACCATCCGCGCCGGCGCCGGCGGCGTGGACGCGGCGGATTTCGCCGAGATGCTGCTGCGCATGTACACCCGCTGGGCGGAGAAGCGCGGCTACAGTGCGCGCATCATGGACACCTCCTACGCCGAAGAGGCCGGGCTGAAGTCCGCGACCTTTGAAATCGACGAGCCCTACGCCTTTGGCACCCTCTCGGTCGAGGCCGGCACCCACCGCCTGGTGCGCATTTCCCCGTTCGACAACCAGGGCCGGCGCCAGACCTCCTTCGCCGCGGTGGAAGTGGTGCCGCTGATCGAGTCCACCGACAGCATCGAGATCCCCGAATCCGAGATCAAGGTCGATGTCTTCCGTTCCTCGGGTCCGGGCGGGCAGAGTGTGAACACCACCGACTCCGCGGTGCGCATGACCCACCTGCCCACCGGCATCGTCGTGTCGATGCAGAACGAGAAGTCGCAGATCCAAAACCGTGCCGCCGCATTGCGCGTGCTGCAGTCCCGGCTGCTGCTGCTGAAGAAGGAGCAGGAGGACGCGAAGAAGAAGGAACTGGCGGGCGACGTGAAGGCGTCCTGGGGCGATCAGATGCGCTCCTACGTGCTCAACCCCTACCAGATGGTCAAGGACTTGCGCACCGAGCACGAGGTGGGCAACACCCAGGCCGTGCTCGACGGCGAGATCGACGACTTCATCGACGCCGGAATTCGCTGGCGCGCCGGTCAGCGCCACTCGGCGAACTAGCGGCGGGTACCCGCCCCACCAACCCGGCACGCTCCCGCCGCATGCGGCAGCGGCGGGCCCGACCCCCGCAGGCAGTGTCTGCGGGGGTATATTTATGCGTTCGCCCGTTCCCCGTGGACGGCGGCACGTTGGGATTCGGGGTCCGATCCACTGCGCCAGAACAACGCCTGGAACCGATCCGCGCCACGGGTGGAAAGACGCGAACCACGGCGGCCCGGGGTGGTGGGATGGCCAGGAACCCACTGTTGGATGGCGCGCCGGGGAAGGGCCGGGCCTCGATTTTTTCCCGAAAATTCGGGCGTTTGTCGCTCGCTGCACGGCTGCCGTCCCAACCATCGGCCGTGGCTGCGGCAGGCGGCGAACTCCTGCCCATCGGTTCCGGACCCCGCCGGTCACCCCGCCGGTGATCGTGCGGTCAGCGGCCCGTCGACGCACTGGCCGGCACGTGCGCGGGGTAGGCCCAGGAGACGCACACCACGATCCGAAGTCGCATATATTCGCGATCATGCTAAGATCTATCAGCAGAGATGGATGTCACCATCGGATTACGGGGAAGTAACAACGATCGGGAATCAGGATCGTTCCCCATGCCGCAGTGCCCTGGCCACCAGGTCCGCACCCGGCACAGCACTGCACAGCGCTGCCGCCTTGCACATCGACAAGGTCTTGCCGCATGGCAAACGGCACCGGAAGACGACCAGGGCCCGGAGCACACCGGGACCGCGAGCCGGCAGAAGCCCGGCGGCGCGAGTCGTATCGCCACCTAAGCGCGACTGAACCAGCCGAGGGGCACCCCTGTCACGGGTACCCCTGGCCTTCCCATACCCGGGATGAACGCAACGAATGAGCACCGAACGAAAACTGGCAGAGGGGAAGTGGTTGATGGGCCCAGGGCTTGTGCGCGTCAGCTAGGACTATTTCCCGCGGCAAACGCCCCGCGGGACCAGACGTGCAGGACCATGTGCCGGCATTGTGAGGTCTTACGGCCGGCACCGTTTCTCATCATCGTCTATTGAGGAGGTGGCGCATGGATCATCCCGAAATGGTGCAGTTCAGCGCCGTTGTTGTTGTATTGCTCCTGCTGTTCTTCTACGGCGGGACGTTCTTGATTTCCACCCGAATCGGGAAAAAAGAAGAAAACGCCGACGGCTACATGACCGCCGGCAACAAGATCGGATTCGGAATTTCCGCGGCCAGCATGACCGCGACCTGGATTTGGGCGTCGTCGATGTATGCCTCGGCGACCTCGGGCTACACCTACGGAATCTCCGGCCCCATCCACTACGGGTTGTGGGGCGCGTTGATGATTCTGTTCATCTACCCCTTCGGCAAGCGGATTCGCAAGGTCGCGCCGCGGGCCCACACCCTGGCCGAGGTCATGTATGCCCGCCACGGCCGCTCCAGCCAGCTGATGCTGGCCGGTTCCAACGTCGTCGGCTCGCTGATCAGCCTGATGTCGAACTTCATCGCCGGCGGCGTGCTGATTTCGATGCTCTCGCCGTTCAACTTCATCCAGGGCGTGCTGTGCGTGGCCGCCGGGGTGCTGCTGTACACGCTGTGGTCCGGTTTCCGGGCCTCGGTGCTCACCGACTTCGTACAGGTCATGGCGATGCTCGGGGCGGTGGCGGTGCTGGTGCCGTTCATCTTCTTCGCCGCGGACTTCCCGGCGGCCTTTGAAACCGGTGCGGCGAACCTGAGCGCCGAGCAGTCCAACTTCTTCTCCTCCGAGGCGTTCCTGAACCAGGGCGCGCCGTACATTGCCGCGGTGCTGGCCTACGCGATCGGCAACCAGACCATCGCCCAGCGGCTCTTCGCGGTGCGTGAGGACCTGATCAAGCCCACTTTCATCACCGCCACCATCGGCTATGGTGCGATGGTCATCGGCGTGGGCATGCTCGGTGTGCTGGCCCTATACCTGGGCTTCGAACCCACCGGCGGGGACATGAACAACCTGATCCCGGAAATGGCGGCGAGCTACCTGCCCGGCGTGCTGCTGGCGGTGTTCTTCATCATGATCATCGGCGCGCTCTCCTCGACCGCCGACTCGGATCTGGCCGCGCTGTCCTCGATCATGATGGCCGACGTGTACGGCCAGAACGTGGCCGGCAAGGCGAAGGCCAACCCGAAGACCATGCTGCTGGTGGGGCGGATCACGATGGTTGCCGCCACCGCGCTGGCGGTCATCTTCGCCAGCCTGCAGCTGAACATCCTGGACCTGCTGGTCTTCGTCGGCGCACTGTGGGGCGCCCTGGTGTTCCCGGTGCTGGCCAGCTTCTACTGGGGCAAGGTCACCAACAAGGCGTTCACCACCGCGGTGCTGGTCGCCCTGACCGTGTTCATCCCGGTGCGCTTCGAACTCATCCCGCTCAACGGGTTCACCGGGCTGCTGGTGGAACTGCTTGCGGTGCTGGGCATCGGGGTGGTGCTGGGGCTGATGTGCTTCGGCTTCTTCGGGATCCGGGCCGCAAAAATCGTCGGCATCGCCTCCGCGGTGGTGGCCGCGCCGTTCTGCTTCGGCTTCCTGCGCGACTACACCACCCTCAGCGCCTCGCTGGTGGCCTACTCGGTGAGCACCATCGTGTGCTACCTGATGTCCTTCCGCTCCAAGATGGACTTCGACTTCTCGCTCATCGCCGAACGCACCGGCGACTTCGACGCGGAGGCGGAGATGGCGGCCGAGGCCAAGAAGGCGCGGCTGGCGCACAGCGCCAAGGGGGTCGCCCCGGCGGCCTCCCCATCCGCCGCGGGTGAGACCGCAACCACGAACACGAAGGAGAACTAGATGGGTACCCTCGCACTATCCCTGTACGTGCTGGTCTGGCCGGTGATCGTGGGCGCGGTGATGTTCTTCATCGCCCGCGGGTTCATCGCCGAATGGCTGGAGGCGCGCCGCAACGGCGAAGACCTGATTTAGCCGTCCGCCGCGGCCCGGCGCAGTACAGCCGCCCCCCGGTTTCGCCTCTAGGGCGAGGCCGGGGGTTTCTTTCTGCCCGGGGCAGTCATACGATGAGCCTAAGCAGTCAGCCCAAGTGATCCGGGCCACAGCGTGTCCGGGCCGCCAGCCGAGGAGCTCTGAGACCATGCTCGACAAGAGCCTTGCCAATCCGGAAGTCGCCGTGGCCGATGTGCGCAACGGCGCCTCCATCGCCGTGGGCGGCTTCGGGCTGTCCGGCAACCCCACCGAACTGATCAACGCGGTGCTGGATTCAGGGGTCGAGGACCTGCACGTGGTCTCCAACAACTGCGGCGTGGACGGGCAGGGGCTGGGCGTGCTGCTCGCGGCCCACCGCATCCGCAAGATCACCGCCAGCTATGTGGGGGAGAACAAGGAGTTTGAACGCCAGTTCCTCAGCGGGGAGCTGGAGGTGGAACTCACCCCGCAGGGCACACTGGCCGAGAAGCTGCGGGCCGGAGGCGCGGGCATCCCGGCGTTCTTCACCCGCACCGGGGTCGGGACCCTGGTGGCCGACGGCGGGCTGCCCCAGCGCTACGACGCGCACGGCGCGGTGCTCAAGGCCAGCCAGCCGAAGGAAGTGCGCACCATCGATTTTGCCGGACGCGAGGAGCAGTACGTGCTGGAACCCTCCATCGTCACCGACTTTGCCCTGGTGCACGCCGCGCTGGGGGACACCCACGGCAACCTGATCTTCAACAAGGCCGCCCAGCAGTTCTCCGTGCCGGCGGCGATGGCCGGGCGGATCTGCGTGGCCCAGGTCGAACGGCTCGTGCAGCCCGGTGAACTGGACCCGGCCCAGGTGCACCTGCCCGGCGTGTTCGTCCACCGCATCGTGGAGGTCGGCGAGCAGCACCTGAAGCCCATCGAGCGGCGCACCACCCGCGCCAAGTGAAAGGTCGTGGTGAACATGGCATGGACTCGTGAGCAGATGGCGGCCCGCGCCGCCCGGGAGCTGCCCGACGGGGCGTACGTGAACCTGGGCATCGGGATGCCAACGCTGGTGCCCAACTACCTGCCCGACGACGTGGACGTTGTGCTGCAGTCGGAGAACGGGATCCTGGGGGTGGGGCCGTATCCCACCGAGGAGGAAGTGGACCCGGACCTGATCAACGCCGGCAAGGAGACCGTCACCGTACTGCCCGGGGCCAGCTTCTTCCATTCGGCGATGAGCTTCGCAATGATCCGCGGCGGGAAGATCGATGTGGCGATCCTCGGGGCCATGCAGGTTTCGGGGGCCGGGGACCTGGCGAACTGGATGATTCCGGGCAAGATGGTCAAGGGCATGGGCGGGGCGATGGACCTGGTGCACGGCGCCCAACGCGTCATCGTGCTGATGGAGCACAACGCCCGCGACGGCAGCGCCAAGCTGGTCAACCAGTGCAGCCTGCCGATCACCGGGCTCGGGGTAGTGCAGCGGGTCATCACCGATCTGGGGGTTTTCGACATCACCCCAAACGGTCTTGCGGTGCTCGAACTGGCCGAGGGCGTCAGCCGCGACGAAGTGCGCGAACGCACCGAGGCACCGCTGGTCGCCTAGCGCCCAGCCCGGGGTTCGGACCCTGGCGACGGCTTAGCCGCAGCGGATCGGCCCGGCCCCGCACCGCGCCGGTTCACGGCGCGGGGAACCGCATTAACGCCGCTCATGTCGTAGGCTGTGTAACGGCCAAGAAACCGGCAACACGCGCCCAAATTCGGGGAGAGGGCCGCGTGCGCCGATAGGGTTTCAATTAAATGACGCATTCTGTGCCGTCGGTGGGTGGGGACCCGGGGCCTGCGTCGCGCCCGACGTTAGCAAGCGATTGAAGACATGATTAAATTCGAAAATGTCTCGATGATCTATGAACCGAAGCAGCAAAATGCGGCTTTGCGCGATGTGAACATCGAGATTAACCGAGGCGAGTTCGCGTTCCTTGTCGGTGAGTCCGGTTCCGGCAAGTCCACATTCCTGAGCCTGATCCTGCGTGAAAAGCGTTCAACCGAGGGCGCGGTCTACGTCGCCGGACAGAACCTGAACCGGATCCCCAGCTGGCGTGTACCCAAGCTCCGGCGCGATATCGGATTCGTGTTCCAGGACTTCCGGCTGCTGCGCGAACGCAGTGTTTTTGACAATGTGGCCTTCGCGCTGGAGGTCATTGGCGCGCCGCGCGCCCAGATCCGTGAACGGGTGCCCGAGGCGCTGAAGCTGGTGGGCCTGGAGGACAAGGCCCGTCGCAAGCCCACCGAGCTGTCCGGCGGCGAGCAGCAGCGCGTGGGTATCGCCCGCGCCATCGTGAACAAGCCCTCGATCCTGCTGGCCGATGAACCGACCGGCAACCTGGACCGGAAGAACAGCCTCGATGTGATGAACGTGCTGGACCGGATCAACCAGAACGGCACCACGGTGCTGATGGCCACCCACGCCCACGAGCTGGTCAGCGACTACAAGCGCCGCGTGATCGAGCTGAGCAAGGGCAAGATCATCCGCGATGAAACCAGCGGCAGCTACATGCCGATGACCACCGTGATCAAGCAGGACGGCTCGCGCGAGCTGCACTTTGGCACCTCCGAGGACGTTGCCGCGAAGGAAACGGGTCAGGATGCGCCGGCACAGGATTCGAGCGAAACGAAAGATGGAGAGCAGTGAGGCCAGGATTCATCCTCCGCGAGGCGGGAAAGAGCCTCAAGCAGAACATCGTCATGGTCGTCTCGGTGGTGCTGGTGACCTTCGTGTCGCTGACCTTCGTGGGCGCCTCGGTGCTGCTGCAGCTGCAGATCAACCAGATGAAGGGCTACTGGTATGACCGCATGGAGGTTGCGGTCTTCCTGTGCGACGACAACTCCCAGGAGCTGAACTGCGCCGGTGAGCAGGTCACCGACGAGCAGCGCTCGCATATCGAAGAGCTGCTCAAGAGCGACGAGCTGTCCCCGTACATCAAGGAGTTCGCCTACGAGTCGAAGTCCGAGGCCTACAAGCACTTCCAGGAGCAGTTCGAGAATTCGCCGCTGCTGAACCAGGTCCAGGAAGGCCAGCTGCCCGAGTCCTTCCGCATCGCACTGAATGACCCGGAGAAGTACCCGGTCATCAATGAGACGTTCTCCACCATCCCCGGCGTTGAATCGGTGATCGACCAACGAGAGCTGCTGGAGAAGGTCTTCCAGCTGGTGCGCGTCGCCTCGGCGTCCGCCGCCGTGGTGGCCGGGGTGATGATCGTCTGTGCGGTGCTGCTGACCGGCACCACGATCCAGCTCTCGGCCATGCACCGCCGGCTGGAAACCACGATCATGCGTCTGGTTGGCGCCTCCAAGACCTCGATTCAGCTGCCGTTCATCATCGAGGGGGTGATCGCCGCGGTCATTGGCAGCCTGCTGGCATCGGGCACGCTCTGGCTGCTGGTGAAGTTCCTCGTGGAGGAGAAACTGGCCAATGACAACCTCGGGGTCGCGTTCATCTCGACGAACGAAGTTCTGCTGATTGCGCCCGGACTCTTGCTAATCGGTATCATTTTGGCAACAATTTCTTCAGTGGTAACGTTGAAGCGCTACCTGAAGGTTTAGCCAATTCTTTGCCGATCTTCACCGGAACTAGAAATCTCATTAAGGAGCACTATGCTGTCTCACGCGGTGCGAAGTAAGTTTCTCCGCGCGACTGTCGGTGGCGCTCTGGCGCTGACGATGCTGGTTCCGGCCACATTGGCAGGGGCAGACGAACTGGATGACCGCAAGAAACAGGTCGAGCAGAACATTGACTCCATTCAGGAGGACATGGAAGTTCTGGACGCCGACATTGTGGAGACCGATCGCAAACTGCGTGAACAGCAGGGTCAGTTGCCCGGCGCCGAGCAGGCCCTGGCCGATGCCCGCAGCCGCGTCGCCAACGCCCAGGCCGCGGTGGCGGACCTGAATGACCGGTTGATTGCCGCACAGCAGACCCGCGATGAACTGGCCGCGGAGATCGAGAAGAATTCGGCCAAGCTGAAGGAAACCGAGTCCACGATCTCGCAGATCGCCTCGGAGGCCTACAAGCGTGGCGGCATGTCCGATGGCCTGGACATGATCCTGAACATCGAGTCCGCGACCGAGATCGCCGACGGCATCACCCTGGCCAGCAAGGCGCTGGAGTCGCAGAACAGCGTCTACAACGACCTGGCGCAGCAGCAGGCCACCGACGAGAACAACAAGGTGCGCCTGGCTGCGGTCGAACAGCAGATCCAGGGACTGAAGGCTGAGGCCGAAAGTGCCCTGGCCCAGGAGGAATCCGCGCGCGATGAGGCCGAACAGCGCAAGAGCGAACTGGACAAGCTGATCGCCAGCACGGAGGCCCTAAGCAGCAAGCTGGAGGCCGAAAAGCCGCGGATTCAGGCCAAGCTGCAGAAGCAGGAGCAGGAATACGCGGCCGTGAACGCGCAGATCAAGGAACGCCAGGAGCGTCTGATCCGTGAAGCGGCCGAACGCAAGAAGCGTCAGGAAGAAGCCGAGCGCAAGCGCCAGGCCGAAGCCAAGGCGAAGTGGGAGGCCGAGCAGCGCGCCAAGGAAGAGGCGGCCAAGCGCCAGGCCAAGGCCGAGGGCCGCAAGGCCAGCTACAAGAAGCCCAAGTACGTGGCACCGGCCCCCAAGACCGTGTCGGAGCCCAGCAGCTGGGGTCTGGTCAAGCCGGTCTCCAGTGGCCGGATCACCTCCAGCTTCGGCTGGCGGCCCACCCCTGCGGGCACCATCGACTACGGCGGACGCGGCGGCTATGTACACGCGGGCGTGGACTGGGGCTTCGGCGGGCAGTGCGGAGCACCGGTGCATGCCGCGGCCGACGGCGAAGTGTGGATGGCCGGCTGGGGCGGTAGCTCCGGCAACAAGGTGACCATTTCCCACGGCGTCGTCAAGGGCAAGGCCTTGGCCACGAACTATCACCACATGTCGCAGGTGGTGGCCCGTGCCGGGCAACACGTCAAGCAGGGCCAGCTGATCGGCTACGTGGGGACCACCGGCAACTCCACCGGGTGCCACATGCACTTTGAAACCGTGATCAACGGGCAGGCCGTGAACCCATTGGGACTTCTCTAACGCTAGACTTGGTCCCTGTGTGCGATTCTTCGTACGTGCAAGACAAGGAGTGCCATGGCTAAGAAGAACCAGGAAAGCAAGGTCATCGCCAGCAACCGCAAGGCGCGGCATGACTATGAAATCCTCGATACCTATGAGGCCGGCATGGTGCTGACCGGAACCGAGGTCAAATCCCTGCGGGAAGGCAAGGCCTCGCTGGTTGACGGGTTTGGCCAGTTCTACCGGGGGGAGCTGTTCATCGAGAACATCTACATCCCCGAGTACCTCAACGGGTCGTGGACGAACCATGCGGCCCGTCGCCGGCGCAAGCTGCTGCTGCACCGGCAGGAGCTGAGCAAGATCGAACGCAGGATCGCCGAAACGGGGCTGACCGTGGTCCCGCTGAGCCTGTACTTCAAGGAGGGCCGGGCAAAGCTCGAAATCGGTGTGGCCCGCGGTAAGCGCGAGTACGACAAGCGCCAGACGTTGCGCGAAAAGCAGGATAACCGCGACGCGTTGCGGGCGATGCGTGAGCGCAACCGGCGCTCGGCGTGATTCGGCTCTCAGCCCCTTGGGCTTTGGCCGGGGCTGCGCTAGTATGGATTAGCACCGAAAAGGTGGGCATCGGAAGGTGTCGTTGGCTTTGAGAGATCAAAGGTTGACAACAAAATACGGGGATGATCGGTTTCGACGGTGTGAGTCGCGACAGATGAAGCGGGCCGAGGACGCAAAGTTATCTCGTTAACGCTCTTTGCAACCAAATAAGTGCCGAATCTAAGCGCACTGACTTCGCTCTCGCTGCCTAAGCAGCCAGACAGTCCGTTAGCCAGGGGATGCTATCGCCCCTGTTCCTAACGTCATTTAGATAGCCACTGCGATCAATGAACGTTGCCGGCGTTGATCGCATAATTTAGGCAACTGTGCCCGGACCAGCCACTTGTTTGCGTGATGGCTGGGGCAGAGAAAATCCACAGCAAACTGCGCCCGGAGAAGACCTGGCAACACCACAGCGGACGGGAGTTCAATTCTCCCCATCTCCACATGCTAGCCCCGGATCCACCAGGATCCGGGGCTTTGTCATGCCCTCCAGCCGAAAAGCCGGGGACGGTCTATGATGATTGGGGGTTCATAAGGAGGGGTACATGAAAAAGGCTGGCGGTTCGGTACTGCTGATGCTGCTGTTCTTGGGGATTGCGATCATTGGCGCCGGTGCGCTGGCCATCGGCGGGGTGGAAGTGATCCAGCGTGCGGCCGGTGCCCACAGCACCGAGGCCCCCTCCGATCCGGTTCCGGCCACCGGTCCGGCTGAAGGTGCCCTCGTGGAGAGCACCGCGCCGGCCATGACCAGCGCGCAGCGCGGACGCTGGGCTGAGGAGAAGATCCGGCAGTGGCTGGGCAATTATGGTGTCACCGAAGTCTCCCAGCTCAACGCACCCTACCGTCAGGTGCAGGCCTGGTTCGCCCCCGAGGAAGGCCACCTG
This sequence comes from Glutamicibacter sp. BSL13, assembly GCF_052928425.1. NCBI lineage: Bacteria > Bacillati > Actinomycetota > Actinomycetes > Micrococcales > Micrococcaceae > Glutamicibacter > Glutamicibacter sp. BSL13. The sequence goes on along the minus strand of NZ_JAVGCZ010000066.1, from coordinate 3,868 downwards.
GAGTTGCTGGTCAGCAGCCAGGAGGCCGAGGACCGCGAGCAGCTGAAGAAAATCGCCACCGAGGTTCTGCAAAGCGTCCGTCAGGTCGACGCAAGCCTGCACCAGGTCACGGTTTCCACCAGTGACGGGAGCCAAAGCTACACGGCCGGGCGCTAGCGGAGGCACGGCGTTCCGCCGGCTCCGGCGGGTATGAGGCGAGGCGTCCAAGTCGCGGCACCCGGCGCGAAGGACATAGACTGTTGGACGAGCGAAGAAACGTAATAAGTGCCGAAGTGGAGTGGGATTAAGAGCGATGGGTATTGGCAAGACCTCGCGGGTGTCACCTGGTATTTCAGCGGCGTATGCGACGGTGTCCTTTATCCTCGAAGTCGGATTGCTGGTTGCCGCCGGCTTTACCGCCATGACTTTCCTGCCCTGGCCGCCGGTGCTTGCCATCCTCGTGGTGGTGATTCCGCTGCTGGCCATCTGGTCGCTGGCGCTCTCGCCGAAGGCCAAGGTCCGCTGGCGGCTGCGCACCCGGGTTATACTCATCCACCTGGCCTACCTCATCGGCAGCTACGCCCTGTGGCTGAGCATCGCCCATACCGGCGCCACCCAGTACCTGTTCTGGCCGGCGATCATGCTCGGGTTGAGCGCGGTGAGCATCGTACTGGTGCTGAGCACGCGTGGGCGCGTCGTGCCGCACCCGCGGCCGTTGCCCGGGGGTCCCGCCCCGGTGCAGACCGAGGAACTGCGCGAGCGGCCGCGCGGGCGACGCGCCGCCCGGTAAACGCCCTGCCCGTGCTGTCGCGTCGGCGCCGCTGACGCTACACCATAAATTTCTTGGCCATCGCCCGTGCTGGGATTATGCCGCCGGCAGGTGCGCGACCGCCGGGGGCCGGTGTTTGCCTGACGCGGCGGCTCATGCCTGCTCGGATCGGGGCGCGCGCACCCACACCATGGAGGCTTCGATCGGATCCAGCCGATGCGGCAGGCCGATGCGCGCCCCGGGCACCAGGCCCTGCTGCTGGCAGCGGCGCAGGAAGTGCGGGTCCTCGTCGCTGATGCGCACGATCAGCGCCTCGGTGCCGCTGAAGTGGTCCAGGCGCGTCCCCTGGCTGGGCCGGTGCTCGCCGTGGGCGTCGGGGATCGCGTCCCCGTGGGGATCGCTGCGCGGAAAGCCCAGCCGTTCGTCCAGGGCGTTGATGAAGCGTTCGGAGACCGTGTGCTCCAGGCGTTCGGCCTCATCGTGCACCTCGTCCCACCCGTAGCCCAGTTCGCGGCTCAGGAAGGTCTCCAGCAGCCGGTGGCGGCGCACCACGTTCAGCGCGGCCGCACGCCCGGACTGGCTGAGACTGATCGCCCCGCGCGGGACAAAATCCACCAGGTGCTTCGCCGCGAGCTTGCGCACCATGGCGGTCACCGAGGCGGGGGACAGGCCCAGCTGGTCGGCCAGCTCACCGGTGCCGATCGGGTGCGAATCCCATTCGGACAGCGCGTAGAGCGCCTTGAGGTAGTCCTCCTCGCTGGTGGTCAACCGGCCCGGATCGGAAGAATGGGGCACATCAGCCGCGCAGGTAGGGCAGGATCTGATCGTGCAGCAGGCCGTTGGTGGCCAGCGCGTTGCCGCCGCCGCAGCCCTCCACCCCGGTGATCGAGGTGAAGCGTCCGCCGGCTTCACGCACCACCGGGACCAGGGCGGCCATGTCGTACAGCTCCAGCTCCGGCTCGAACGCGGCGTCCACCCCGCCCTCGGCCAGCAGCATGTAGCTGTAGAAGTCCCCGTAGGCGCGGGTGCGCCAGGCCGCGTCGAACAGTTCCATCAGCTTTTCGCGGCGGCCCAGTTCACGCCAGCCATCCAGCGAGGCGTAGGACACCGAGGCGTCGGCGAGGCTGGAGACCCGGGAGACGGCCAGGCGGCGCGGCTCGGGCAGGCCCGGCTCGCTTACCCAGGCGCCCAGCCCGTGCGCGGCGTGCCAGCGCCGGCCCAACGCCGGGGCCGAAACAACCCCGAGCACCGGCTCATCGTCGATCAGCAGGGCGATCAGCGTGGCCCACACCGGGACCTTGCGCACAAAGTTCTTCGTCCCGTCGATCGGGTCGATCACCCAACGCCGGGCCGAGGAGCCGTGCACGCCAAATTCCTCCCCGTGCACCGCATCCCCGGGACGCTGGGCGGCCAGCTCGGCCAGGATCAGCCGTTCGGCGCCGCGGTCGGCGTCGGAGACTGGGGTCATGTCCGGCTTCGTCTCCACCTTCAGGTCATTGGAGTGGTAGCGCGCCAGGGTCAGCGCGTCGACCTTGTCGGCCAGCGCGAGGGCGAAGGACAGGTCCTCATCCAGGGTGTAGTTCATGGCGTGGTGGTGCTACTGGGCACCGAGCTCCTTTTCGTGGGTGGTTTCCCCGGTGGTGACCAGCCGGCGGTAGGATTCGAGCCGGGCGGCGGCCGAGGCCGGGGCATCGGGGGAGTACGCCCAGGCCTGCAGGGCGCAGCCGGGGGTCTGGGCCATGTGGTCGCAGCCGCGCGGGCACCGGGTGGCGATCTGGCTCAGCTCCTCGAAGGCGGCCAGCACGTGCTCCGGGTCGACCAGGCCCAGGCCGAACGAGCGGATGCCGGGGGTGTCGATCAGCCAGCTGCCCGGCGCGTCCGGCAGGCGCAGCGCCAGCGCGTTGGAGGAGGTGTGCCGGCCCCGCCCGGTCACCGCGTTCACGTGCCCGGTGGCGCGCTGGGCGCCGGTCAGCGCGTTGACCAGGGTGGACTTGCCGACCCCGGAGTGCCCCAGCACAACCGAGACCTTCCCGGCGAGCATGGTGCGCAGCGTGGCCAGCGCCTCGGGGTCCAGCCGGGCGCTGGAGCCGTCGGCGGCCTGCGAATCGATCCCGTTGGCCCCGGCGGTGGTCCGGGAAGTCACCACCGGCAAATCCAGTCCTTCGTAGTAGGCCAGGAACCCGGCCGGATCGGCCACATCGGCCTTGGTCACGCACAGGATCGGGGTGATGCCCGCATCATAGGCGGCCACCAGGGCCCGGTCCACGAACCCGGTGCGCGGTTCGGGGTTCGCCGCGGCCACCACGATCACCAGCTGGTCGACGTTGGCGACCACCACCCGCTCGGTGGCGTCGGTGTCATCCGCGCTGCGGCGCAGCAGGGTGCTGCGCTCCTCGATGCGCACCAGCCGGGCCAGGGTGTCCGGCTTGCCGCTGGTGTCCCCGACCAGCGCCACCATGTCCCCGGGCACGATCGCCTGGCGGCGCAGCTCGCGGGCGCGGGCTGCGACCACGACCCGTTCCCCGGCGGTGTCCTCCTCCAGGATGACGGTGTAGCGCCCGCGGTCCACGGTGATGACCCGCCCGATCTTCGCCCGTTCGTGCGCCGGACGGTCCTTGGTCCGTGGCCGGGAGCCGCGCTTGTTCGGGCGCACCCGCACATCGGATTCGTCCCAGTCCTGATAGCGGCTCATGCGCGGCCTCCTGCCGCGGCGTCCGCCGAGCCGCCCGCAGCGGTGCTGCTGGACGGCGCCCCAGCGGCCGGTGCGTCAGCGGTACCGGCGGTCGCGGCCATCGCCTCCCACATCCGTGCGAAGTCCGGCATGGTCTTGGCGGTGGTCGCGATGTTCTCCACCCTCGTGCCGGGGGTCACCAGCCCGATCAGGGCGGCGGCGGTCGCCATCCGGTGATCCTCGTAGCTGAGCATGTCGGCGGCGCGGCGCGTGGCGGGCGGGATGATGCGCAACGTGTCCTCGGTGGCCTGCACGGTGGCGCCCACCCGGGTGAGTTCGCGTTCCAGGGCGGCGAGCCGGTCGGTTTCATGCCCCCGCAGGTGCCCGATCCCGGTCAGCCGGCTGGGGGAGTCGGCCAGTGCGCACAGCGCGGCCAGCGTGGGGGTCAG
>NZ_JAVGCZ010000065.1:0-15147 GCF_052928425.1 Glutamicibacter sp. BSL13 | reverse complement strand
GGGCGGTGCGGCAGGCGCCGGCGCCGTGTGGGAAGAACTGCGCGCCCTGGGCGCTGACTACCAGCAGCCACTGCGGTCCGGGGAAACCGAGGCCGCCTACTGTGCCCGGCTCGCGGCCCAGTTCCCGGCAGCCGGCCCACCCCTGGCCCGGCTTGATGCGCTGATTGAACGCTCCTTCTACGCCGCCCAGCACCCCGGCGCCGCCCAGGGTGTGCAGGCCGGGCAGGACCTGGCGGTCCTCGCCCAGCGAATGCGGGGCGCCTCGCCTTGGGGCCTGCGCCTGCGGGCGCTGGCGTGGCCGGCCTCGCTGCGCGGCACGCCGGCACCAGGGATCCGGGTTTAAACAACCGTGGCGGGCAGCCGGCCCCGTAGGCCGGCCACCCGCCACGGCGGTGTTTTGGGTGCGACTACTTCGCGGCGTACGGGTCGGCGATGCCGATGTACTGCACGGAGGTGTACTCGTCCAGGCCCTCGGCGCCGCCCTCGCGGCCCATGCCGGACTGCTTCACGCCGCCAAACGGTGCCGCGGCGTTGGAGATCACCCCGGCGTTGAAGCCGACCAGGCCGAATTCGATCTGCTCGGCCACCCGCAGCAGGCGGTTAAAGTCACGCGAGTAGATGTAGGAGGCCAGACCGTATTCGGTGGAGTTGGCCTGCTTGATGGCCTGCTCCTCCGTGGAGAAGGTGGTCACCGGGGCGACCGGGCCGAAGATCTCCTGGGAGAGGATCGCCGAGTCATTCAGCACGTTGGCCAGCACGGTGGGCTGGTAGAAGAAGCCCGGGCCATCGACGGGGGCGCCGCCGACCACCGCGGTGGCACCTTCGGCCACGGCGGATTCAACCAGCGAGTGCACTTCCTTCACGGCCTTCTCCTCGACCAGCGGGCCGACGGTGCTGTCCGGTTCGGTGCCGCGTCCGGGCTTGAGCTTGCCCATGGCGACGGCGAACTTCTCGGTGAACTGCTTGGCCACCGATTCGTGGACCAGGAAACGGTTCGCGGCGGTGCAGGCCTCGCCCATGTTGCGCATCTTCGCGGCCATGGCGCCTTCCACTGCGGCGTCCAGGTCGGCGTCCTCGAACACGATGAACGGGGCGTTGCCGCCCAGCTCCATCGAGGTGCGCAGCACCTTGTCTGCGGCGTCCTTCAGCAACTGCTTGCCCACCGGGGTGGAGCCGGTGAAGGAAACCTTGCGCAGGCGGTCATCGGCCATCAGCGGTGCGGAGATCTTCGAGGCCGAGGCGCCGGAGACCACGTTGAGCACGCCCGCGGGCAGGCCGGCCTCGATCATGGTGGCGGCGAACAGCTGGGAGGTCAGCGGGGTGAGCTTGGCGGGCTTGAGCACCATGGTGCACCCGGCGGCGATCGCCGGGGCGACCTTGCGCGTGGCCATGGCCAGCGGGAAGTTCCAGGGGGTGATCAGCAGGCACGGGCCGACCGGCTTGTGCTGCACCAGGACCTTGTTCTTGCCCTCCGGGGTGGTGATGTAGCGACCGTAGTGGCGCACGGTCTCCTCGGAGAACCAGCGCAGGAACTCGGCGCCGTAGGTCACCTCACCGCGGGCCTCGGCCAGCGGCTTGCCCATTTCCAGGCTCATCAGCAGCGCGAAGTCCTCGGCGCGTTCGGTCACCAGGTCGAAGCCGCGACGCAGGATCTCGGCGCGTTCGCGCGGGGCGGTGCGTGCCCAGGAGGCCTGCACGGCGTCGGCGGCGTCCAGGGCGGCCAGTGCGTCCTGGGAGGTGGCGCTGGCCAGGGTGGCCAGCTTCTGGCCGGTGGCCGGGTCCAGCACGTCAAAGGTGCCGCCATCGGAGGAATCGCGCCATTCCCCGTTGATCAGCAGACCGGTGGGGACCTTGGCTAGCAGCTCTGCTTCGCGTTCGGCGGTAATGCTCATAGCGGCTTCTCCTGTAGTAGTAAGGACTGATGTTGGCGTCATAACCCCGACCGGCAGTCAGGGCGCTGCCAGCCGGGACACTTTCGAGTCCCGGTGGCTTCGCCGGGCGGCATGCCGCGGCCGGCGGCGCCGGGAACTGATCTAGGTCTGCTTCCAACGCTAGGGGGTGCCGGCTGTGGTGTAAACCGCACCTTGCACCAGTGATATACGATCCAATTGTGCATTTAGACTATGCACTTTGGGCCTTGGCGGCACTATTTTGACGCACCAAACCGTGCGGATCGAAGTATTGTTGCGCCGCGCGGGCAAAGGCGCTATTTTTCGCCCTGCTGCCGTGCGGCCAGCACCGCCTCATACAGTTCGCGCTTCTTCAGCCCGCGGGCCTCGGCGACCTCGGCCACCGCCTGCTTCATCCGGGTGCCGGCCGTAATCAGCTGCTGCACCTGCCCCACATGGTCCTCCGGCTTCCCGGCAGCCGGGGCCTGGGCCCCGGAGACCACCACCGCGATCTCCCCGCGCACCCCGTCCTGCGCCCAGGCCAGCAGCTCGGGCACGCTGCCGCGCCGGACCTCTTCGAACTTCTTGGTCAGTTCCCGGGCCACGGCGATCTGCCGTTCGGCGCCGAACACCTCCAACAGGGACTGCAGGAAGGCGGCCAGGCGGTGCGGGGCCTCAAAGAACACCATGGTGCGCTCCTCGGATTCCAGCGCCTGCAGCCGCTTGCGCCGCTCCCCGGCCTTGCGCGGCAGGAACCCCTCGAAGGTGAAGCGGCCGGTGGGCAGCCCAGACAGGGCCAGCGCGGTCAGCACGGCGCTGGGACCGGGTACCGCGGTGACCAGCAGCCCCTCGTCCAGGGCCGCCGCCACCAGCGGGAACCCGGGGTCGGAGACCGCCGGCATCCCCGCGTCGGAGACCACCAGCACCGTCGCCCCGTCGCGCACCGCCTCCAGCACCTCGGAAATCTTGTGCGTTTCATTGTGCTCATGCAGGCTCATCACCCGGCCGGTGGGCCGCACCCCCAGGCCCTGTGCCAGGTGATGGAAGTTGCGGGTGTCCTCCGCCGCGATCAAGTGCGCGCTGGCCATGATCTCGCGCAGCCGCGGAGAGGCGTCGGAGAGGTTGCCAATCGGGGTGGCCCCCAGCACGATCTGCCCCTGGCCCTCCGGATCCCGTGTGGCGCGGGCCTCGGGTGCCGGCGCGGAAACTGGGGATTCTGGGTTTTCTTTAGCCTGTTGCACCTTATTAGCCTATCCCTAGGTGTGTAACTGCGGCATTTGTATTTTGCCCACCGGTAGCATGAATGACAATGAGCCTCACCGAGTCAAAACCCCAGTCGGCCAGCCCGGTCCGTTCCCCGTACCAGGCCTTCACCGCCAGCGCATTGCGCGAGCGGCTGCTGCCGGCCACCGCCCCCGGCGGCGTCCTGGCGTGGCTCATCCCCCTGGTCGTCACCCTCCTGGGCGGGTTGCTGCGCTTCGTGCACCTGAACCACCCGCACGAACTGATCTTCGATGAGACCTACTACGTCAAGGACGCCTGGGCGCTGCTGCATTTCGGACACGAGATGGAATGGGTGGATGAGAGCAATGACCGGTTCATTGCCGGGGACCCGCAGCTGGAGGGTGGGGCCTCCTACGTGGTGCACCCACCCTTGGGCAAATGGCTGATTGGGCTGGGGATGCTGGTCTTCGGGGAGTACAACGGGCTGGGTTGGCGCACGGCCACCGCACTGTTTGGCACCCTGGCGGTGCTGCTGGTGACCCTGTGCGCCCGGGCGCTGTTCAACTCGCACGCACTGGCCGGGATTGCCGGGCTGCTGCTGGCCGTGGACGGGCATTCGATTGTCATGTCCCGCACGGCGCTGCTGGACGTGTTCCTGATGTTCTTCATCCTGGCCGGGTTCTACGCCCTGGTGCTGGATCGTGCCGACGGGCGGCGGCGGCTGATCGCCAAGCTGAGCATCCCGCCGGGCAACCGGGCGGACTACTGGATGCTGCGCCACGGGCCGATGCTCTGGTTCCGGCCCTGGCGCCTGGTGGCCGGGTTGATGCTGGGCTGCGCGGTGGGCGTGAAGTGGTCGGCCCTGTCCTTCGTCGCGGTGTTCGGGATCCTGACCGTGCTGTGGGACTTGTCGGCGCGACGCACCGCAGGGATCCGCCACTGGGTGGTCTCGGGGCTGTGGCGGGACGGGATCCTGGCCTTTTTCCAGATCATCCCGCTCGTGCTGGCCACCTACCTGGCCACCTGGAGCGGTTGGCTGGCCGGCAGCGAGGGGCGCTACCGCAATTGGGCGGCCGAGCATCCCGGGGAGGGTCTTGGCTGGCTGCCGGCGCCGCTGCGGTCGCTGTGGCAGTACCACGTCTCGGCCTACAGCTTCCATACCGGGCTGGATTCGCCGCACAGCTGGCAGTCCCCGCCCTGGACCTGGATGTTCGCCGGGCGCCCGGTGCTGTTCTACTTCGAGGGCTATGACGAAGCGGTGAACGGCTGCACGGTCTCGCGGTGCACCGAGGTGATCACGGATCTGCCCAACCCGGTGATGTGGTGGGCGGCGGCCCTGAGCATGGTGTTGCTGATCCTGTGGTGGATCGGGGCCCGGGACTGGCGGGCCGGGGCGATCCTCTCCAGCGTTGCGGCCGGGTTCCTGCCCTGGCTGCTGTACCCGGAGCGGACCATGTTCTTCTTCTACACGCTGCCGATGACCCCGTTCCTGATGCTCGCCCTGACGTTCATGATCGGCAAGTTTCTCCCGCCCGGCGGGGCGGCCTCCCCGCGCTATCCGGCCCGGCTGGTGCTGGTGGTGCTGTTCCTGGCGGTGTTGCTGGTGGTCTCGGCTTTCTTCTGGCCGATCTGGTCCGGGCAGATGATCCCGGACACCGCCTGGCGGGCCCGGGTCTGGATTCCCAGTTGGAGCTAAGTACGTTATATTACCGTGAAGTAACTGCCAGGTATTGGCGGTATTTCCCCGACCTGGCAGGAAGATTGAGTTGATGCGCGAAGAGACTGTCGAGCTGCGGCATGACCTGGATGCGAACTACAACACCACCAACCTATTGCTCGAGCGCGTCCGGCAGGCCCCGGACAAGCCGCTGTTCAGCGTGCAGCGCCAGGGCACCTGGCGGGACATCAGCGCCCGGCGGTTCCTCACCGATGTGCAACGCCTGGCCACCACGCTGATGAGCAACGGGGTGCAGCCCGGAGACCACGTGGCGATCATGTCCCGCACCCGCTACGAGTGGGCGCTGGTCGAGGAGGCCATCTGGTTCGCTGGGGGCATCTCGGTGCCGGTCTATGAGACCAGCAGCGCCTTCCAGATCGAATGGATCCTGCGTGATTCCGGGGCCCGGGTGGTGTTCGCCGAAAACGCGGACCAGCGGGTGGTGATCCGCCAGGCGGCCGCGCAACTGGGCGAACGGGTGGAGGTCTACCTCTTTGACGCCGGCAACCCTGCCCGGGAGAGCTCCATCCCCTCCTCCAAGCTCAGCGAACTGCTCGCCGACCCCGACCAGGTCAGCCAGCGCCAGCTGGAGGCGGCCCGGAGCCGGGCCGGGCTGCAGGACGTGGCCACCTTGGTCTACACCTCCGGCACCACCGGGCGGCCCAAGGGCTGCATGATGACCCACGCGAACTTCTCCCTGGTCGCCTACAACCTGGTCGACTACATGCGCACCGTGCTCGGCGAGGACCAGCGCACCTTGATGTTCCTGCCGCTGGCCCACGTGCTGGCCCGCGCCGTGCAGCAGGCCTGCATCCACGGCGGGGCGGTGATCGCCCACTCCCCGAACACCGCCACCCTGGTCGAGGACCTGCAGGCGGTGAAGCCCGGCTTCCTGCTGGCGGTGCCGCGGGTGTTTGAGAAGATCCGCAACACGGCGCTGTCCAAGGCCGAGGAGGGCGGCAAGGCGAAGCTCTTCGCGCAGGCCGAACAGGTGGCCATCGCCTACTCCAAGGCCCTGCAGGCCAAGCAGCACGGCACTGGGCGCGGGCCCGGCCTGCTGCTCAAATCCAAGCACAGGCTCTTTGATGTGCTGCTCTACCCCAAGCTGCGCGAGGTCTTTGGCGGGCAGTGCGGTTACGCGATCTCCGGGGCCAGCGCCCTGAACGAGGATCTGGCCCACTTCTTCCGTGGCGCCGGCATCCAGCTGGTGGAGGGCTACGGGCTGACCGAGACCACCGCCCCGGCCACCGTGAACCAGCCCGAGCACACCAAGGTGGGCACCGTGGGCCGCCCGATCCCGGGCACCAGCGTGCGCATCGCCGAGGACGGGGAAATCCTGATCAAGGGCATCGGGGTGTTCGCCGGATACCACAACAACCCCAAGGCCACCGCCGAGATGTTCACCCCCGAGGGCTACTTCACCTCCGGGGACACCGGGGAGCTGGACGCGCAGGGCTACCTGAAGGTGACCGGTCGGAAGAAGGAGCTGATCGTCACCGCCGGCGGCAAGAACGTCGCCCCCGGCCCGCTGGAGGAAACCGTGCGCGCCGAACGCATCGTCGCGCACTGCATCCTGGTGGGAGACAACCGCCCGTTCATCTCCGCGCTGGTGGCGTTGGATCATGAGGAGCTGGCATTGTGGGCCAAGGCCCGGAACCTGGGTGAGCTCTCGCTGCGCCAAGCCGCCACTCACCCGCAGGTGATCGCCCAGGTGCAGCAGGCGGTGGATGCGGCCAACCTGACCGTCTCCAAGGCCGAGTCGATCCGCAAGTTCCAGATCCTGCCCGATGAGCTGACCGAGGCCTCCGGGCACCTGACCAGCTCGCTCAAGCTCAAGCGTCAAGAGGTGCTCGATACCTACGCCACGGTGATCGGCGGGCTCTACCAGCGCTAAGCTGCCCGCCGGCTGGCAGACGCACCGCGGTGCTGGCCTTCCGGTCTCCGCGGGTGCAAGGATGGGGCCATGATCACCCCCGACCTGCAGCAGTACGCCCAGAAGATGCGGGACCTGGCCGCGGCCGGCGTGGACCTGGAAACCGATGCCGGGTTCCTGGACGCGCTGCTGCCGCGTCGGGCCCGGGTGCTGGATCTGGGGTGCGGGATTGGCGCCGCGGTCAACGCGCTGCGCCGCGCGGGCCATCTGGCCTGGGGCATCGACACCTCCGGGGAGGTGCTCCAGGTGGCCGCGGAGCTCTTCGAACCCGCCTGGTACCGCCGGATGCCGGTCACCGACATCGGCTCCGCCCAGCTGCAGCAGGCCGGACTAATCCAGCGCTATGATGGGCTGCTGATGGCGGGCAACGTGGCCGCGTTCCTCTCCGCGCGCGAACTGGCCGGCGTGTTCCGGCAGGCCGGCGCGCTGCTGGATCCGCAGGGCGTGTTCATTCTGGGCACCACAGCCGCCGTCTTTGGCGGGTCCGAGGACCAGGACCGGGCGGCGGAAGGCACCGGGCTGCAGCTGCTGGGGCGCTACGCCGACTGGCACCTGCGCCCCTTCACCCCCGACTCCCCCTGGTGCGTGAGCATCTTCGCGCCCACCACCGCTCGCCAGCTGCCCGGGGCCCCGGACGGGATCTTTGTGCTGGGCGGTCAGGTCGCCCACCCCGACCGGTGAGCGGTGCGGCGCACCACCACTGGGGGCCGTTAACGCACCGTGGCCCCAAGGCAGGTTGATCTGCCTTGGGGCCACGGTGCGCGTTCGCGGCGTTAGCTGTTGCCCAGCCCGAAGACCCGCGCATCCTGGCGCAGCCGGGAGGCTTCGCGGCGCCGGCCGGTGGGCCAGCAGGTGATCAGCACGATGATGACCACCAAGAGCAGCAGCACCGCCAGGCTGATCGCCGAGTCAATCCAGAACTGCTGCGGGTAGAGACGGATCAGCGTGTCGGTGACGTAGAACGTCCAGCTGCCCTCGGAGAAGAACAGCTCATGGAACTTGGTGAAGAAGCCCTGCCAGCCGATCACGGCGGCGACCACCAGCGCGGCCATCAGCCCGAGCGTAATCAGCGCCCCGGCGAACAGCCCGCGGCGCACTCCCCCGGCGTAGCGGCGCATCAGGTAGACGATCAGCACGATCGCCAGCACCGCCAGCACCGCCCCGAGCACGTACGCGAACCCGATCAGGTTCTTCACATCCACCATGTGCTGCACCTCGGCGTCGGTGAACAGCGCCGAACCATCCGCCTGACGCAGCCCGGAGAGGTATTCGGGGCCGGCGAAGTTGTTCAGGTAATCCACCCCGTAGCTGCCATAGGTCAGCCGTTCGGGCCAGGAGAAGCCGTAGGCGTCGGCCGGGAAGCCGGGGCGGCCATAGGCCAGGGCCAGGAAGGCGGGGGTGGCGACCAGGCGGATCGCGGCGATCAGCGACAGGACCGGGAAGATCAGGGCCAGCAGCACCTGGGCGGTGCGTCCCAGCGGCGGCTTGGAGTTCAGGGCACGCTCCCGGGCAACCCGGCGCTTCACGGCGGCCTCGGAGGGCTCGGGTTCCGGGACGTAGCTGCCAAAGACCCGGGAGCGGGCTTCGGCCACGGCGGCGGCCGAGGCGTTGCTCTTCTGGCTGGCGTTGGGCCCGGCGACCGTCACCGGCGGCACGCTGGTGGGCCGGGCGGCGCTGGACCCGGTGTTTTGGGCGGCCTTGGCCTTCTTCTCCGCCGCGATCTCATGGGGCAGCTTAATGGCCCGGATGACATCCTCCACCGGTTCGGTGGCCGGTTCCAGCTTGCTGACCGGTTTGGTGGCCGGGGCGGCCGGCTTCTTCGTCACCGGCTGTACGGTGGTCTTCGGTGCCGGCTGTGCGGCCGGTGCCTGCTCGGCCTTCGGCTTGCCGGCGGTCGGCTGGGCTGCCCCCGAGCCCGGTGCGGCCGGCTTTTGCGCTCCCTTATCCGCCGCGGCGGACTTGTCCCCGGTCGGGGTCCTCGGGCTGGGCCTTTGGGCCTGCTGCCCGGACGCGGCGGGCGGTGTTGCGGCTTCGGCCTGGGTCGGCTTTGGCTGCTGGTTCTTGTGCTCTTCGAGGCGCGCGGCCAGCTTCTCGGCCTTCTCGCTGAGCGAGGCCTTCACCGTCGGGGCGGGAGTCGTCGGTGCGGGTTGTGGCTTTGCACCTTCGTTCTGCTTGTTGTTCTCCGGCGTTTCAGCCATGAGATGTCCTCCCGGGTGTGCGCGTTGGGCGATCGACGATTTGCTTCAGCCTGCTGATGGCTGTCGCGATTTCAGCATAACCAGTGACCAGCGCACTTTCCCGGATTACCACACCGCTAGCCTCCAGCTTCGCCGGTCGGGTGCCGGGCCGGGCCGGCCGCTAAGGACCGGCCCGGCCGTCGGGCGCCTTTAGTAGCGGTAGGCGTCGGACTTGTAGGGTCCTTCCACCGGTACGCCGAGGTACTCGGCCTGTTCCGGGCTCAGGGCGGTCAGTTCCACGCCCAGGGCGTCCAGGTGCAGGCGCGCCACCTTCTCATCCAGTGCCTTGGGCAGCACATAGACCTGTTTGTCGTAGTGCCCGGTACCGGCCTTGGTGAACAACTCGATTTGGGCCATGACCTGGTTGGTGAATGAATTGGACATCACGAAGGAGGGGTGGCCGGTGGCGTTGCCCAGGTTCAGCAGCCGGCCTTCGGAGAGCACGATGATCGAGCGTTCCTGCCCGGTGCCGGGCTCCAGCACCCATTCGTGCACCTGCGGCTTGATTTCGATCTTCTGCACGCCGGGCACGGCGGCCAGCTCGGCCATCTGGATCTCGTTGTCGAAGTGCCCGACGTTGCCCACGATGGCCTTGTCCTTCATCGCCAGCATGTGCTCGACCCGGATGATGTCCTTGCCGCCGGTGGTGGTGATGAAGATGTCCCCCTGGCCGACCACGGATTCCAGGCGGGCGACCTGGTAACCGTCCATGGCGGCCTGCAGGGCGCAGATGGGGTCGATTTCGGTGATGATCACCCGCGCACCCTGCCCGCGCAGCGCCTCCGCGGCCCCCTTGCCCACATCCCCGTAGCCGCACACGACGGCGACCTTCCCGCCGATCAGCACATCGGTGGCGCGCATGATTCCGTCGGGCAGCGAATGGCGGATCCCGTACTTGTTGTCGAACTTGGATTTGGTGACCGCATCGTTCACGTTGATCGCCGGGAAGAGCAGTTCGCCGCGTTCGGCCAGCTGGTGCAGGCGCAGCACGCCGGTGGTGGTTTCCTCCGAGACGCCCTGGATCTGCCCGGCGATGCGGGTGAACTTCTGTGCGTCGCGGGCCAGGGATTCGCGCAGCACCGAGAGGATGATCCCGTGCTCGTGGTTTTCCGCCGCGTCCGGGCCGGGCACCGCGCCGGCCGCCTCGTACTGCACGCCCAGGTGCAGCAGCAGGGTCGCGTCCCCGCCGTCATCCAGGATCATGTTCGCTCCCAGGCTCGGATCCTGTTCGGCCCCCGGCCAGGTGAGGATCTTCTCGGCGGTCCACCAGTAGTCCTCAAGGGATTCGTTCTTCCAGGCGAATACCGGCACCCCGGCCGGTTGTTCGGCCGTGCCGGTGCCGACCACCACCGCGGCGGCGGCCTCATCCTGGGTGGAAAAGATGTTGCAGCTGGCCCAGCGCACCTCGGCGCCCAGGGCCACCAGGGTTTCAATCAGCACCGCGGTCTGCACGGTCATGTGCAGGGAGCCGGCAATGCGTGCCCCGGCCAGCGGCTTGGCGTCACCGAACTCGGCGCGCAGGGACATCAGGCCGGGCATTTCCTGTTCGGCCAGCCGGATCTGGTGGCGGCCTTCCTCATGGCGGGTAATGTCGGCGATCTTGTAGTCAATACTCATGGGCTCCCAGTCTTTCGCGACGTCGGTGGCTGGGCGCTGCCGGGGTACCGGCCTGGCGCAGCACTTAGTGCTTGATGCTAGTCACATTCGCCGGTGCGGGGGCAATCAGGTGACGTTTTATCGCGGCTTCTCTCAGCACCACCGGCGCTGGACCCGGTGGGAGGCGGCGCACGACATTGCGCACTAGGCCGCCGGCGGCGGGGACGGGGTGACTTTTGCGTCCACGGCGGCGCGGGACCGCAGCCGGTTAGCGGCCGGTGTCCTGCTGGTCCTGGGGCAGCACGGCCAGGCGCGGGCGGGCGTCGAGCTTCGCGCCGCGGGCGCTGCGCTGGGCGGGGGCGGGCTTCTCTGGGGCCGGGCGTTCTTCCTTCACCGCATGGGCCAGCGCGTAGAGTTCATCGTCCTGCGCGGCGGACTGCTGCAGCGAGTCCGGCAGCTGCAGGCGCATCAGCTTCCAGCCGCTGGGAACGGTCAGCCGGTCGGCGTGCTGGGCGCACAGGTCATAGCAGTGCGGCTCCGGGTAGGTGGCCAACGGACCGAGCACCGCGGTGGAGTCCGCGTAGACATAGGTCAGTGTGGCCCGCGCCTGTTCGCGGCACGCGGGACGAGAGCATAAACGAAGACCTTCCACGGTGCTAAGTCTACTCGCCGCCGGCCCACAAACCCGGCAGGCACGGGCACCGCACGGCCGGGGTGTTTCCTTGTATGCTGGCGGGCATGAAGGAGAAATCCCGACCCCCGGCCCTGCCCGCGCGCCGGCGCCGCCACGGGCGTGGCCGGCGTGGACCGCTGGTGCCCATGCACCTGCCCGGGTACCGCACCCGCCCGGAACGCTTCGACGACGCGGTGGTGGCCAGCGCGCAGCGCCTGGCCGAACGCTGGGGCACGGCGGTGGAGGCCATCGACTTCCGGATCCGCCCGGTGCCCAGCGGCAAGCTGCTGGAGAAGGCGGCGGCCTCCGGGGACCGGGTGCCGCTGGCCTCCTCGCGCACCGCCACCCCCGGCCGGCGGGCAAGGATCAGCATCTACCGGCTGCCGATTGAGCAGATCGCCGAGTCCTACCCCGAGGTGGTGGACATCGTGCACCAGTGCGTGGTGCACGAGCTCTCCCAGCTGTGGATGCAGTCGGTGCATGAGATCGACCCGGAGTACTTCCCCGAGGACCCGGACCTGTAGCGCCCCGGCCTATTGCCGGCGCAGCACCCCGGTCTCGTCGATGACATCCTTGGACAGCGTCTTGTAGCCTTCCTCCTCGAACAGCACGGTCAGCCGGTCCTGTTCGCTGCTCATCACGATCCCGCTGCCCCACTGCTCGTGGATGACCGGTTCGTTCAGCGGGAAGCTCTCATCGGCCTCGCTCAGGTCCTGCGCCGTGCCGGCCAGGCAGTTGTCGCAGTTGCCGCACGGGTTTTCCAGCTCATCGCCGAAGTAGCCCAGCAGGTACTGGCGCCGGCACCCCTCGGTTTCCGCGTAGCCGCGCATCATCTCCAGGCGGGAACGCTCGATCCGGATCCGGGTCTCGGCCGATTCCACCGCCTGCTCGACCGCCTGGTCCACCTCCGGGCCCGGTTCGGCGATCACCAGGTTGCGCCGGGTGCGCACCACCCCGGCCGATTCGAGCAGGTTCACCAGGTTGGTGACCTTCCGGGCGGAGAACTGCCCGGCCAGCTCCCGCTTCAGGGTTGAGGGCTTGACCCGCCGCCCGGCCCCATGCAGGGCGGTGAGCACCCGGCGCACCTCCTCGGGGTCCGCGTGGTGGGCCCCGAAGAAGGTCTGCAGCCCCAGGTCCTCGGAGCGGTAGTGCAGGATCGCCCGCGCCGCTTCCCCGCCCCGGCCGGCCCGGCCGATTTCCTGGTAGTAGCTGTCCAGGGAGCCGGGGATGTCCCCGTGCACCACGAAACGCACGTTGGGCTTGTCGATTCCCATCCCGAAGGCGGTGGTCGCCACCACCACGTCCAGGTTCCCGTCCAAAAAGTCGTTGTGCACCGCCTGCCGGTCCCCGCGGTTGCGCCCGGCATGGTAGGCGGCCGCGCGCAGGCCCCGGTCGTTTAGTTCCGCGGCGTACAGCTCGGTGTCCTTGCGGGTGGAGACGTACACCAGTCCGGGGCGCGGCAGCGCTGCGACCTGCTCAAGCACCGCCGCCCGCTTCTGCCCGTCCTCGTGGTGCCGGTTGACCTCCAGGCGCAGGTTGGGACGGTCGAAGCCCTCGGCGATCACCAGGGCGTCCTTCAGCCGCAGCCGTTCCACGATTTCCTCACGCACCGGGGCGGAGGCGGTGGCGGTCAGCGCCACGGTGCCCGGCCCGCCGATCGAATCCTTCAGCGCTCCCAGACGCAGGTAGTCGGGCCGGAAGTCATAGCCCCAGGCGGAGACGCAGTGCGCCTCGTCAACCACGAACAATGCCGGCTTCAGCTTCTTCAGCCGGTCGATCACCTCGTCCTTGGCCAGCTGTTCGGGGGCCAGGAAGAGGAACTTGATCTTTGCCTCGGCCGCGTCCTGCCAGGCCTGGCGCTGCTGCTTCTCGGTGGCCGCGGAGTTCACCGCCACCGCCCGCACGCTGCCAGGCAGGGCGTTGATGTCCTCCAGCTGGTCGGACTGCAGCGCGATCAGCGGGGAGACGACCACCACCAGTCCCTCCAACGCCATCCCGGCCACCTGGTAGATCGCGGACTTGCCGTAGCCGGTGGGCATCACCGCCAGCACATCCCGTCCATCCACGGCGGCCTTAATGGCCTTCAGCTGGTCCGCGCGGAAGGATTCCCACCCGAAGACCTCGCGGGCCAGGCGCTTGAGTTCGGCTACATCGGCCATGTCTACCACCTTTCGGCGGCCAGCTTATGCCACCGTGGGCGGTGCGCGGAGTTTTCCTGTCAGTAGCCTTGGAACCGGGGGCCGCGCCACCGGCAGTGCGTCCGGGCGGGGCACAATACACAGAACCCCGGCCGGCAGCGACCGTGTGGGGTCCTGCCGGCCGGGGTCCAATCGGTGGTGGCGGCTAGCCCCCGACGTTCACCACGATGCCCTCGCTGCCGACACTGGCCGGCGGCATCTTCGCCCAGCTGACCGAACGGTCCGAGCCGAGCAGGGTCTGGGCAATGTAGGCGTCCGCGTCGGCCTGGAACAGCACCGCCTGGGCGTCTTCGGAAACGTCGGTGGGCTTGAAGGTGCGTGAGGTGCCGGCCGGCACCTTCAGCTCCTGGCCTTCGGCCATCGACCCGTCCTTGGAGATCACCACGGCGTTGACGGTGGCTTCACCCTGCGGGGCGGCGATCGTGAAGGTCGCGTTGCCGTGGGCCGAAAGCGGGGTCACCTGGTTGCCCACCAGCGGCTGGGAGCTGCTGGCCCAGGCGGTGTCCGAGGAGTCCTTCGGGTTCTTTCCGCGCACCATGCGCACCGCGGCGGTCACCGGGTCATCGGCCTCCACCACCACGGTGTAGTACCCGGAGTCCAGCTGGCGCAGGTCCACGATCGAGGTGGCGTTCGAGGCGACGGCCAGGTGGTCATCGAACTTCGCGGCGACCTCGCCGCGCTCGTCGAGCACCTTGACGCTGAACCCGGCCCCGGCGGCGCCGGTGGCGGACACGTGCAGTTGCGGCACCAGGTTCTTCGCCGCAGCATCTGCGGTCAGTTCGTCGATGTTCGACTTCTCATCGATCCACACCCCGGGGATCACCTGGGTGTTGGCCGCCGGGGCGCTGGCCGCGACGAAGTCCACCCCCGAGGGGGTCAGCCCGCGCAGCGCGGACTGCTGGATGCTGGCGGTGATCTTCCCGCCCAGCGAGCGGATGTTCGCGGAGACCGACTCCTGGCCCTGCGCGTAGCCGCCGAGCACGATGGCCCGGCTCGCCCCGGGGGCCAGCACGATTTCCTGCAGCGTGGAGGTGTCGACCAGCCCCTGCGGACCGCGCAGCTCAATGGAGACCTGGGCGGTGGTGGAGGTCGGGTTGGCCAGGTGCAGCACCGAGGAGCTGCCAGTGGTGGTCTGCAGGCCGGTGAACCGCCAGTTCGACGCGGCGGCAACACAGTTGCCCGCGGCCAACCCGGCCAGGTCCCCGTCCTTGGCCTGGTAGCTGCGCAGCCCGCTGCCGATGGAGGGCAGATCCCCCAGCGGCTGGATGCGCAGCACCTGCAGCGGGTCTAGGTTAGCGGTGTTGCCCACCTGGGCGGTGCGGCCGGTCAGGCCCTGGTCATCCGAACCGCGGGCCTCGCGGGCCTGCTCGTCCGGGATGCGCTTGGTCAGCTGGCGGGATTCGTCCTGGCCCAGCTCACCGAGCCCGGATCCCGGGATGCGCTTGGCCAGATCGGAGACCACGGCGCTGCGGATGGTGGTGGACACGTCCTTGGCGCCCGGGGCGAACTGCGGGTCGGTGCCGTCCACGCCCTTGAGCAGCTGCGGCACCTGCGGGCAGGTATACACGCTGTCCCCCGCCGGCAGGCTGGTGACCGCGCTGGGCAGTTTGCCCGGTTCGGCCTGCGGTGCGAACAGCGATCCCGCCGCGACGGCGCCGCCGGCCAGGAGCACCACCAGGG
>NZ_JAVGCZ010000064.1:0-15335 GCF_052928425.1 Glutamicibacter sp. BSL13 | reverse complement strand
GGTGCCGGGGGATCAGGACTCGAGTAATTCCACCCCGTTGCGCAGCAGCTGCGCCGCTTCGCCCGGAACAATCCGGGCCAGGGCGAAGGCGGCCACCACCAGGCCGGTGAGCGTCTCGGCGAGCACCTCCTGGCGGTGCGGCGCGGCGTCGGGCAGGGCGGCCTGCACGCCGCGGGCCAGCGCGGCATGCAATTCACTGCGGTAGCTGGCAATGATTTCTGCAACCTGTTCATCACTGGCGATCGGGGCGTTGGCCGAATTGATCAGCAGGCACCCATTCGCCGCGGTAACCGAGCCCGGGTTGGCGAAGGTCTCGGCCAGGTCCCCAAGGTAGGTTTTCAGCGCGCCCGGCTGCACGCTGGGTTCGCGAAGCGGACGCAGGCGTGGGCGCACAATCTCCTCCAGATAGCTGTCCACGGCGGCGGCGAACAACCCGCGCTTGGAGCCAAAGGAGTTGTAGATGCTGGAGCGGCTGAGCCCGGTGGCCTGCTCGAGCTCGGGAATGGAGGCCGCCTCATAGCCGCGCGACCAGAACACGGCGCGGGCCTGCTGCGCCACCCGGGTCCGGTCAAAGGCTAGTGTTCTGGCCATCACGTTCCTCCAGTCTTTTCGTAACGACCATTCCAGTATATATTGGAATGACCGTTACAATTAGTGGTGGCGGGTGTGACGAGCAAGCTCACCGTGGCTCCAAGTCATCCGCCGGTTGATAAACCGCCACTCGACCTGCAATCCCCGCGACGAAAGGTTCACCATCCCATGACCGACTTCAAGACCACCGAAATCCGTCTTGCCTCCCGCCCCACCGGCTGGCCCACTGAAGAGAACTTTGACTTCGCCACCGTCGAGAATCCGCCCCTGGGGGAGAACCAGGTGCGCGTGCGCAACGAGTTCATCTCCGTGGACCCCTATATGCGTGGGCGCATGAGCAATGCCCGTTCCTACGTGGCCCCCTACGAGGTGGGCGAGCGCATCACCGGCGGGGCCGTGGGCCGGGTCGTTGAATCCACCTCCGAAGAACTGCCCGAGGGCAGCCTGGTCACCCACCAGCACGGATGGTCCGACGGCATCCAGGCCGATGCGAAGACCTTCAAGAAGGTGCCCGAGATCGACGGGGTGCCGAACTCGGTGCGGCTGCACATCCTGGGCATGACCGGGATGACCGCCTTCGTGGGCCTGAAGGAGATCGCCGGGCTGAAGGAAGGCGAGACCGTGTTCATCTCCGGCGCCGCCGGCGCGGTGGGCACCGCCGCCGGGCAGATTGCCAAGCTGATGGGCGCCAAGCGGGTCATCGGTTCGGCCGGCAGCCCCGAGAAGATCAAGCTGCTGACCGAAAAGTACGGCTACGACGCGGCCTTCAACTACAAGGACGGGGATGTGCGCGGCCAGCTGGCCGAGGCCGCCCCGGAAGGCATCGACGTGTTCTACGACAACGTCGGCGGCGAGCACCTTGAGGCGGCACTGGCCGAATTCAACGACGGGGGACGGGCCGCGCTGTGCGGCGCGATTTCCAGCTACAACTCCACCGAGGCACCCGCGGGACCGAAGAACATGTCAAACATGGTCACCCGCGGACTGAAGATGCAGGGCTTCACCCTGGGCAACTACCTCTACGCCGCCGGTGACTTCAACGAGCAGATGAGCCAGTGGTTCGCCGACGGGAAGATTGTCTACGACGAGACCATCGTGGACGGCATCGAGAACACCGTGGATGCCTTCGTGAACATGATGAAGGGCGCGAACATCGGCAAGATGCTGGTGCGCATCTAGCCATCCCTCCCGCCAGCGTTCGGTCGTCGAGCAAAGGTGGGGGAGCCGGGCCTCTGGGGCCGGTTCCCCCACCTTTGGTGGTTAACCGTTTTCTAGCGCACCATCCGCAGATCGGTGCTCCCCGGGATGCGGGGGTCCTGGATTGCCGCGCCATCGAATTCGAAGCCGTGCCTGCGATAGAACGCGATCGCCCGCGGGTTCTCATCGGCCACCCACAACAGGGCCGGTTCGCTGCCCAGTGCCGCCTCGAGCAGCTCCCGGCCCACACCCTGCCCGTATTCGCTAGCCAGCACATAGAGGCTGAACAACTGCAGCCCCCGCACGGGAGCGGACCCCTCGGCCGGCAGCGGGGTCCCGGCGAGCGCGAATCTCACAATTTGTCCCTGGCGTTCGGCCACCACGCGGCGCAGGGTGGGGTCCTCATCGGCGAGCAGACGGTCCCCCCAGGGCGCGCCGCCCCTCGGCGTGGGCGTGGGTGAAGAAGCCGCTGGGTAGCAGGTGCCCGTAAGCCTGTTTCCAGGTGGTCACATGCAGTGCCGCCAGCTCGGCCGCATCGTCAGGGACCGGGGGTGCGCAGCGTGAAGTCCATGCTCAGCCGCCCACGTAGCGGGCCAGGTGCTCACCGGTGAGGGTTTCCGCTTCAGTCAGCTGACGCGGGGAGCCTTCAAAGACTATGCTTCCGCCCTCATGCCCGGCGCCCGGGCCCAGGTCAATGACCCAGTCGGCGTGGGCGATGACGGCCAGGTGGTGTTCGATCACGATGACCGTGTTGCCCTCGTCCACCATCTGATCCAGCAGAGCCAGCAACTTGTCCACGTCCGCCATGTGCAGCCCGGTGGTGGGTTCATCCAGCACATAGGTGCCGGCCCCCTTGCCCAGGTTGATGGCCAGCTTCAGGCGTTGGCGTTCCCCGCCGGAGAGCGTGTTCAGCGGCTGGCCCAGCTTCAGGTAGCCCAAGCCCACCTGGTTCAGCCGCTGCAGCATGGCCTTGGCCTTGGGGACCTTCAGCTGCTGCTGGGCCTGTTCGATGCTCAGCTCGAGCACCTCGGTGATGTTCAGCCCGTCCAGCCGGTAGTCCAGCACCTGGGCGGTATAGCGCTTGCCCTCGCAGACCTCGCACAGCAGCGGCACCCCGGCCATGGAGACCAAGTCGGTGTAGGTGTAGCCCACCCCGTTGCAGTTCGGGCAGGCGCCCTCGGAGTTCGCGCTGAACAGGGCGGCCTTGACGCCGTTGGCCTTGGCGAACGCGGCACGGATCGGATCCAGCACCCCGGTGTAGGTGGCCGGGTTCGAGCGCCGGGAGCCGCGGATCGCTGACTGGTCCACCACCGCCACGTCCTCGCGCTTGGAAATCGTGGTGTGGATCAGTGTGGACTTGCCGGACCCGGCGACCCCGGTCACCGCGCACAGCACCCCGCGGGGGATGTCCACGTCCACGTTCTTCAGGTTGTGGGTGTTCGCCCCGCGGATCTGCAGCGGGTCCCGGCCAGGGCGCACCTGCTGCTTCAGCGGCACGGTGGCGGAGAAGTGCTGACCGGTGAGGGTGTCGCTGGCCAACAACCCGGGCACATCCCCGGCATAGGTGACCTGCCCGCCGCGGATGCCGGCCCCCGGGCCCAGGTCGATGACGTGGTCGGCGATCTTGATGACCTCCGGCTTGTGCTCCACCACCAGCACCGTGTTGCCCTTGTCGCGCAGGTCCGCCAGCAGGCGGTTCATCCGCTGGATGTCGTGCGGGTGCAGGCCCACCGTGGGTTCATCAAAGACGTAGGTGACATCGGACAGGGCGCTGCCCAGGTGGCGGATCATCTTCACCCGCTGCGCCTCCCCGCCGGACAGGGTGCCGGCGGGGCGGTCCAGGGAAATGTAGCCCAACCCGATCTGCACCATGGATTGCAGCACGGCCTTCAGGTTGCCCAGCAGGGGAGCGGCGTCGGGGATCTGCAGCTGATCCAGTACCGGGATCAAATCCGAGACCTGCAAGGCGCTTAGCTGCGCGATCCCGTACCCGTCGATCTTCGAGGCCCGGGCCTTTTCGCCCAGCCGGGCGCCGCCGCAGATGCTGCACGGGGCGGTAGTGGAGATCCGCGCGATCCAATCGCGGATGTGCGCCTGCTTGATCTCCCGCCCGGAGTGGATGTAGTTGTTCTTGATCCGGGTAATCAGCCCGGAGTAGCTCATGTTCGCCCCGTTCAGCTTCACCTTGCCCGGCTCCTCGTAGAGCAGCCGCTCCAGCATCGGTGCGGGCATGTCCTTGAGCTTCACATCCAGGTCCGCCTCGGTGCCGGCGGTCAGGGTCTGCCACAGCCAGGCGCCGGGGGCGAAGTTCGGGGCGTTGATCGCCCCCTCGTTCAGGGTCTTGTCCCAGTCCAGCAGCTCGTCCAGGTCAATGCTCGCCTCGGTGCCGAACCCCTCGCAGGCGCTGCACGCCCCCTCGCCCAGGTTGAAGGAGTATGCCCCGGCCCCGCCGGCGCTGGGGGTGGAGTAGCGGGAGTAGAGCACGCGCAGCAGCGAGTAGGCGTCGGTGGCGGTGCCCACCGTGGAGCGGGAGTTCGCGCCCATGCGTTCCTGGTCCACCACGATCGCCGCGGTCAGGTTCTGCAGCACCTCCACGTCGGGGCGGGGCATGGAGGGCATGAACGTCTGGATGAACGCGGTATAGGTTTCGTTGATCAGCCGCTGCGATTCGGCGGCGATGGTGCCAAAGACCAGGGAGGACTTGCCTGAGCCGGAGACCCCGGTGAAGGCGGTGATCCGGCGCTTGGGAATGTCGGCGTCCACGCCCTGCAGGTTGTTCTCCCGCGCCTGGCGCACACGGATCATGTCATGGGTGTCTGCTGCATGCTGGCTCATGGACTTCAGCTTACTGAATCGTCGGGCCCGTCGACTTCTTGATTCTTGCCCATCCGCCACTGGTGTTGTTCACCGGGGGCCATAAGGCAGGCAGGGGCCCGCGGCACCGGGATGGTGCTGCGGGCCCCTGGGGCGGGTAGGGAACTAAATCCACATGGCCGGGTCAATGTATTCGGCCGGGTCCACCGCCGGTTTGCGCTCCTCCGGGGAGCGCGGGCGGTTGCGCGCCGGGATGCCGGTGACAATCGAACCGGCTGGGGCGTCCTTGACGACCACGGCGTTCGCGCCCACCGCCGAGTCATCCCCGATCACGATCGGACCCAGGATCTTCGCCCCGGCCCCGACCACCACCCGGTTGCCGATCGTCGGGTGGCGCTTGACCTTGGCCAGCGAACGCCCGCCCAGGGTCACCCCGTGGTAGAGCATCACATCGTCGCCCACCTCGGCGGTCTCACCGATCACCACCCCCATGCCGTGGTCGATGAAGAAGCGCCGCCCGATGGTGGCTCCGGGGTGGATCTCAATGCCGGTGACTGCCCGGTTCAGCTGCGAGAGCATCCGCGCGGCAAAGCGCAGGGACGGGTTCTGCCACATCCGGTGCGCGATTCGGTGCATCCAGATCGCGTGCAGCCCCGAGGCGGCGAAGAAGTTCTCGGTGTCGCTGCGCGTGGCCGGGTCGTGGGTGCGGGCAGTGGCCAGGTCTTCCCGTAGCCGGGAGATAAAACTCATGTGTTCACCTTAGGGGTCAAGGGCTGGCGACGTGCCATCGTGTCCCATTACGGGAGGTCACACGACAAATCGGCGCGCCGGGGCGGGTCTATCCAGTCCAACCGCACGGCACGCCGATTTATTCGCCAGCCATCACAATCCGCGGAAACTAGCCGCGAATGTCGTCAAAGAGCAGGGTCGAGATGTAGCGTTCGCCGAAGTCCGGGACCACCGCCACGATCAACTTGTCGGCGTTCTCCTCACGGGCGGCCACCTGCAGGGCGCCCCACACGGCGGCGCCGGCGGAGATGCCGCCCAGGATCCCTTCCTTCACGCCCAGCGCGCGGGCCACGGAGACCGATTCCTCGATCGGGGCGTCCAGCACCTCGTCGTACAGTTCGGTGTCCAGCACCTCGGGGATGAAGTTCGCGCCCAGGCCCTGGATCTTGTGCGGGCCGGGCTTGCCGCCGTTGAGGATCGGGGAGTCCTTGGGCTCCACCGCCACGATCTTCACCTCGGCGTTCTTTTCCTTCAGGTAGCGTCCGGCGCCGGTGATGGTGCCGCCGGTGCCGATGCCGGAAACCAGCACGTCCACCTTGCCCTCGGTGTCTTCTCAGATTTCCGGGCCGGTGGTGTCGTGGTGGATCTTCGGGTTGGCCTCATTGGCGAACTGCTGGGCCCAGATCGCGTTCTCGGTGGTGGCCACGATCTCCTTGGCCTTCTCCACCGCGCCGCGCATGCCGTCGGCGCCCGGGGTCAGCACGATCTCGGCGCCGAAGGCGCGCAGCATCACGCGGCGCTCGGTGCTCATGGTCTCGGGCATGGTCAGCACCACCTTGTAGCCGCGGGCCGCGCCGACCATGGCCAGGGCGATGCCGGTGTTCCCGGAGGTGCCCTCCACGATGGTGCCCCCGGGCTTCAGTGCGCCCGAGGCCTCGGCGGCGTCCACAATCGCCACACCGATGCGGTCCTTGACCGAGTTGGCCGGGTTGTAGAACTCCAGCTTCACCGCAACGTTGCCCGGCAGCCCCTCATCCAGCCGGTTGAGCTTCACCAGCGGGGTTCCGCCGACGACCTCGGTGACGTTGTTGTAGATTTTGCCCATCGTGTTGGTTCCTTCGCTGTATCGGTTGGCTGTGATCGCTAGCTTGCTCCGGGTCCGCGCACGGATCCGGAAGAACGAGTTGTGCTTCGGCCCGCCCCTTGCGCTCAAGGGCACGGTGCCGAGAAAAGCTTTCCCTCTCTAGGGTAGTTCTCGCGCCAATTACGACTCGTTGTTAAGCCACGAACCGTAATTTTTCTTTACCTTTGCCAGCTTTGGGTCGATTATGACCCGGCAATACCCGGCCTGGGAGTACTGGGTGTAATAGTCCTGGTGGATGTCCTCGGCCACCCAGAAGTCGGCCGGCTGCTCCATGGTGGTCACGATCGGATCCGGGTAGAGCTCGGCGAACTTCGCGATCGCCCGCTCATAGTCCTGGCGCTGGGCGTCATCCAGCGGGAACATGGCGCTGCGGTACTGGGTGCCCACGTCGTAGCCCTGCCGGTTCAGGGTGGTGGGGTCGTGCAGGGTGAAGAACATGTCCAGGATGACCTCGGCCGGCACCACGGACTCGTCGAAGGTCACCGCCACGGCCTCGGCGTGACCGGTCATCCCGGTGCACACCTGGTGGTAGTCCGGGTGCGAGGTGTTCCCGCCGGTGTAGCCGGAGATCACCGAATGCACCCCGCGGGTGCGCTGGTAGACGGCGTCTAGACACCAGAAGCAGCCGCCGGCCAGCACGAAGGTGCGCAGCGTACGGCCATCAATCTCACTGGTCGGCTCGAAATGATGGGCTTGGGTTTTGGTTTGTGAACTCACATCCATAGCCAACACCACGGCGTTGCATTCTGTTCCCGTTCCCGGCCCACCGCGTAGGCTAGAGGTATGCAGAGCAAGGTGAACAACCCGGTCGGCGATGCGCGCAAGACCGAGGCAACAAAGCAGGATCAGGCTGCCAGGAACCCCGAATCCCCGGCCGCGGCCGGCGGTGCGGCAGCCGCGGGCGCCGAGTCTGCCGTGCCCAGCGTGGGCACCGTGCTGGAGGCCGCCGAGGAGCTGTGGCCGCAGTCGCTGGCCGAGGCCTGGGACGCCGTGGGCCTGGTCGCCGGGCGCACCACCGCCAGCGTCAAGAAGGTCGTCTTCGCCGTGGATCCCACCCTTCAGGTCATCGAGGACGCGATCGAGCGCGGCGCGGACCTGCTGATCACCCACCACCCGCTGCTGCTCAAGCCCGTCAACCAGGTGGCCGGCACCAGCTTCAAGGGCGAGGCCATCACCCGGCTGATCGAATCCGGGTGCGCGCTGCTGACCGCCCACACCAATGCGGACAGCGCCATCGGGGGAGTGAACGACGCCCTGGCCGACGCGTTCGGGCTCAGCGACTGTGTGCCGCTGGTCGTCTCCAAGGACGGGCTGCCCGAGGAGGGCCTGGGCCGGGTCGGCTACCTGGAAAAGACCATGACCCTGCAGGACTTCGCCGAACGGGTCTACACCGTGCTGCCGGCCGTGGCCGGCGGGGTGCGGGTGGCCGGGGACCGCAACGCCATCGTGCGCAAGATCGCGCTGTGCGGCGGAGCCGGGGACTCGCTGTTCGACGCGGTGCGTTCCCATGACGCCGACGTGTACGTCACCGCCGATTTGCGTCACCACCCGGCCAGCGAGGCCCGCGAAGCAGCCGGGGATTCGCACCCCTACCTGGTTGACGTCTCCCACTTCGCCTCGGAGTGGGTGTGGCTCTCCGCCGCGGCCCGTGCCCTGCAGAACGTGTTGCGGGACCTGGGCTTTGCCATCGAGGTGGAAGTCTCCCAAATCAACACCGACCCGTGGGATTTCGTGCTCACGCCGTAGGGTGTGGCAAGCTTTTCTCAACCCTTGATCATTCCCTTTCCCTCGACGAGCTGGAGCACCCGTGCTGCATCACCTGGAGTTGTGGGTCGCGGACCTTCAGCAGTCAAAGGCCAGCTTGGGATGGCTGCTGCAGCGACTGGGCTGCACCGTGCTGGACGAGTGGGCGCACGGGGTGAGCTACGGCCGGGACGGGTTCTACATCGTGGTGGAGTCCGGGCCGGACGTGCTCCCCGGCCGGCACCAGCGGTGCGCTGCGGGGATGAACCATCTGGCGTTGAGCGTTCCGGCCGCCGAGTTCAATCAGGTCACCGAGGATGCGTTGAAACACGGGTTCACGCTGCTCTTCGCCGACCGGCACCCGTTCGCCGGGGGCAGCGAGCACCGCGCCGCCTACCTGGAGGACGCGGCGGGCTTCGAAGTTGAACTCGTGGCACAGGATCCCCGGTAGATTCCCGCCGGGCGGCGGCATGGCCATGGGAGCCAAGCAGCGGCCGAACAGGGAAACATCCCTTGTCAGATGGCGCCAAGTGGCCTAGGTTGAAGGTCAACGATATTCGGCGCCGCACCCAGGCGGTGCCGAATGAAAGCACCGGCAGGGGGCATCCAACGATGAAGGCAATCCACAAGAAGCTCATCGTCGTGGGACTGGGCGCCGTGGTGCTCGGGATCCTGCTTAGCGTCATTGCCCCGGTCATCTTCCAGCCGGTCGCGCTCAACATTGGCCCGAACAGCAATGACCCGCTGATCACCTACACGTTGGGCGCGATCCTCTTGTTCGCCCAGTCGTTCCTGACCCCGTTTGGCGCCACGCTGACCGCGATCGGAGTGGCGCTGCACTGGATGGGGCGCCAGGAGGCCAGCGACAAGCAGTCGACTCACGAATCGGGTGCGGAGCCTGAAACCATTCGGCGGGATGCTGCGCACCCCAGCGATTCCGACGAACTGCAGTAGTTCGGCCGGGCTACACCCCGGCGGTCGCCTTCGCCGGGGACGTGAACTGGTGGTCCTCGGCCAGCACGATATTCAGGGCCAGCCCCTTCTTGTCCTCCGACAGGCTCGCGTCCCACCGCGTGTTGGCCAAATCCAGCAGCTCCTGCGCGTTGGCCGGCTCGGTTTCCTGTTCCACCAGGAAGCGGGCGACCTCACCGCGGGTGTGCTTGGCGAAGTGCGACACCACCTTCGGCGTCCCGTTGCGCAGCTGGAAAACGTTGACCGCCACGCTGTTGCCGTTGGACGGCTTATAGGCGGCAGCGTAGGTGCTCGAGCGCGCATCCACGATCAGCTGATCCCCAGCGCGCGCGTCCAGCACCGGGGTCAGGCGCTTCTTCCACCAGCTGGCCAGCTTGCCCACCGGCTCGAGCTTCACGCCCATCGAGAGCCGGTAGGGCGGGATCCGGTCGGCGAAACCCACGGCACCCCACAGCGCGGAGACCACCACGATGGACTCATCGGCCCGCCGCTGCGCGGCGGCATCCAGCGTGGAATACCCCAGGGCCTCGAAGAGCACGCCGGAGTACACGTCATGGGCCTGCCCCGCCGGTTCACGGTGCAGGGTGATGTTGCGTGCCACTTCCTCGGCCAGCGATGCCCCGACGCCCAGCACCTGCATGGCGTCCTCGGCGGCCGACACCGTGCGCAGCGCCGCCAGCACCTCACCGCGCGCCTCGCCCAGCTGGGGGAAGGAGAGCGCGGACATCTCAAATGGGTCACCGCTCGCGTGGGCGGTCTTACCTTCGGAAGGGGGCAACAGAATCAGCACGCCTTCCAGCGTACTAGCAGTCCACGCCCCAACGCCCATCGGGTGAAGGCGGCCTGCAAGCGCCATGATCCCTTTCGGTAGCCCGCTGATTGCCGTGGTTGCCGGTGCAGCGCGTAGAATGAGGGGCGAATGGGATGACCAGGCGACCGCGTGCCGCATCAGCGGCCCGAGGAACGTCCGGGCTCCACAGAACAGGGTGGTGGGTAACGCCCACTCGGGGTAACCCGCAGGCCAGTGCCACAGAAAGTAAACCGCCAGGTCTTCCTGGTAAGGGTGAAAGGGTGGTGTAAGAGACCACCAGCGTCCCGGGTGACCGGGACGGCTAGGTAAACCCCACTCGGAGCAAGGTCAGACAGACTGCGTTATGAGGGCTGTTCGCCCCAGCAGTTGGGTGGACCGCTAGAGGCTGTCGGCAACGGCAGCCGTAGATAGATGGTCGTCGCCGCCTCATGCAGGCGGAACAGAACCCGGCGTATCGGTCATCCCATTCACCCCTCCTCCTGCCTCCGCCGTTATCCGATGTTTTGCCGACCGCTGCCCTCCGGCTGGGTGACAGGTCTCACAGGGTCACATTCCGCACCGGTTCACCAAACGTTTATGATGGATGTGTATTCAACGGGGAATGATCCTGAAACCCCGTGCCACCGTAAATGCAATGGTGCTTCTCACGGTGCCAACCGACTTTGAGGATCCGGAAGTCGGCTGAAATTGGAAGGGATTTTCTGTGACCCAGCAGTCTGTCGTTGCCCAGGAAGATTGGAGCGGGCGCGAAGAGCTCGCCGAGGCCATGATTCCGCTGATCGGACGTCTTTACCGCAAGAACAATGTGGTGACCTCCATCTACGGCCGCAAGCTGATCAACCAGTCCGCCATTGACATCATCAAGGCCCACCGCCTGGTGCGTCGCATTGATGGCGAAGAGCTGGCTCTGACCGCGACCATGCCGATCCTCGAAGCCATCGATGAGCTGAACGTGGGGGCCGTGTCCGTTGACCTGGGCCGCCTGAACAAGAAGTTCACCGAATCCGGCGCCACCGATCTGAAGTCCTTCCTGAGCGAGGAACTAGGCGAAAAGGTCGGCCAGGCCGGCGCCACCGACGCCGAGCCGCAGGACGTCGTCCTCTACGGCTTTGGCCGCATCGGCCGCCTGCTGGCCCGCATCCTGATCGAACGCGGCGGCTACGGGCTGCGCCTGCGCGCCATTGTGGTGCGCAAGGGCGCCGAGAACGACCTGCAGAAGCGCGCCAGCCTGCTGCGCCGCGACTCGGTGCACGGCAAGTTCGACGGCTCGATCACCGTGGACGAGGAAAACAACACCATCCTGGCCAACGGCACCCTGATCCAGGTCATCTACTCGAATGACCCGGCCTCGGTGGACTACACCGAGTACGGCATCGACAACGCCATCGTGGTGGACAACACCGGCCGCTGGCGCGACGAGGAGGGCCTGGGCCAGCACCTGAAGGCCAAGGGCGTCTCCCGCGTGCTGCTCACCGCCCCGGGCAAGGGCGATGTGAAGAACATCGTGCACGGCATCAACGATTCGTGGATCGGTGCCGAGGACACCATCCTCTCGGCCGCCTCCTGCACCACCAACGCCATCACCCCGGTGCTCAAGGCCCTGAACGACAAGTTCGGCGTCGAGCACGGCCACGTCGAAACCGTTCACTCGTTCACCAACGACCAGAACCTGATCGACAACTTCCACAAGGGTGAGCGCCGCGGCCGCTCAGCAGCGCTGAACATGGTCATCACCGAGACCGGGGCCGCCAAGGCCGTGGCCAAGGCCCTGCCGGAGTTCGCCGGCAAGCTGACCGGCAACGCCATCCGCGTCCCCACCCCGGATGTGTCCATGGCAATCCTGAACCTGAACCTGGAGCAGGAGACCACCAAGGACGAGCTGAACGCGTACCTGCGTGAGACCTCGCTGACCAGCGACCTGCACAAGCAGATCGACTACATCGACTCCCCGGAAGTGGTGTCCACCGACTTCGTCGGCTCCCGCCGCGCCGGCATCGTCGACGGGCTTGCCACCATCGTCTCGGGCAAGAACGCCGTCGTCTACGTCTGGTACGACAACGAGTTCGGCTACTCCTGCCAGGTGGTGCGCGTGATCGAGAGCATCGCCGGCACCCACCCGGTCGCCGTTCCGGCGCTGAAGGCCGAGGCCGTCGCCGCCCAGTAGCGCCGGCAGCAAGCCCAACCGCCGGGCGCCAGGAACGCATTGTTGCGTACTCGGCGCCCGGTGCTGCGTTTAATCACCAGTGATCAGCGATAACTTTTTGACGGTACTTGTTAGGCTCGGAAATATGAAAGCAGTTGCCGCAGACACCCGAAAGCGTATCCGTCCCATGGTGGCAGTGCTCGCGTTGAGCCTGGCTGGCATGACCGCCTGCTCCGCGCAGCCCAACGACGCCAGCGCGTCCCAGGCCCCCTTTAGCCCGGCAGCCAGCAGCGAAGCGGCGCCAAGCACCCAGGCCGAGTCGACCCCCAGCACCGAAGCCAGCCCCAGCACTAAGACCAACGCCCCGGCCAGCGAAACCGCTGCCGCTGCCGATGAGGCCAAGCTGAGCCTGACCAAGGAGAAGCCGCGCGGGGTCATCGCCGACACCGACTTCAAGGATGTGAAGGCCACCGAGCAGAGCGGCAAGCTGATTGTCGCCGACGGCGGCTGCCTGCACCTGAAGGACAAGGGCGAGCCGACCCTGCTGCTCCTGCCGGAACAGGCCGAGGTCCTGAACCGCCAGCGCCCCGGCGTTGAGCTGGATGGCACCACCCACTACGTGGGCCAGCCGGTGACCATTGGCGGTGAACTGGCCGAACTGACCGAGACCCAGGAAAAGGCCGTCCAGCAGTGCCACCCGCACGGCAAGGTGCTGCAGGTCCAGTCCATGAAGTAGGCGCCAAAAACATCGCACCCACCGCGACCGCCGGAACCGGGCCGAAAAAGCCCGGTTCCGGCGGTCGCTGCCGTTGACGCCAAAACGCTGCCGCACAGGTCACTGCGGGAATGGGGGTGGTGAGCATCTCCCCGGCGCTGTGGGGGCCGTGGCAAAGTGGCCGACGCCCAGCGGGGTTGCCTAGGATTGAGGATGGCCACTGTGAGGGCCGACTTTCCCCCAACCCAGGAGTTCCACCCATGCCAGGTACGTCCGCACCTGACCCGGTCCGCACCCACCGCCGCCCCGCACTGGCCGTGACCAGTCTGCTCGCGCTGAGCACGCTGGTGCTCACCGGCTGCGGGAATGACTACCCGCTGGGTGAAGAACAGCGCAAGGCCGCCGAGCAGAACACCTCCTCCCTGGCCGGAACCATCACCGGGGGCGGCTCCACCGCACAGAACGCGGCCATGAACGCCTGGACCACCGGGTTCTCCACCCTGCACCCCAAGGTGCAGGTGCAGTACGCCTCGGTGGGCTCCGGCGCCGGGCGCGCCGGCCTGCTGGCCGGCGGCACCGAATTCGCCGGCTCGGACGCGTACCTGAAGGATGAGGAGGAAGCCGAGTCGCGGGCCACCTGCGGCCCGCAGGGCGCCATCAACATCCCGGCCTACATTTCCCCGATCACCGTGGCCTTCAACCTGCCCGGGGTGCAGAGCCTGAACCTGGATGCGCCCACGGTGGCACGGATCTTCAACGGGCAGATCGCCAGCTGGCAGGATGAGGCCATCGCCAAGCTGAACCCGGGCGTGAAGATCCCGGACGTGCCGATGACCGTGGTGGTGCGTTCGGATGACTCGGGCACCACCGAGAACTTCACCGAGTACCTGCACGAGGCTGCACCCCAGCAGTGGAAGAGCGACCCGAGTGGATCCTGGCCCTCGGGCACCCGGGTGGAGCAGGCCCAGGGCAACTCCGGGGTGGTCACCACGGTGACCCGCACCGAGGGCGCCATCACCTACGCGGATGACTCGCTGGTCGATGATTCGCTGGGCAAAGCGGCCATCGGCTCGGGGGAGACGTTTGTTGAGGTCAGCGGTGAGGCGGCCGCCCGTGCCGTGGAGGAGGCCGAACGGGTCGAGGGCCGCGGCGAGCACGACATCTCCCTGGCGCTGGACCGCACAACCACCGCGCAGGGCGCCTACCCGCTGGTGATGGTCTCCTACTTCATCCTGTGCTCCAGCTACACCGACGCCAAGCAGCTGGAACTGGTCAAGACGTTCGCCGACTACGTGGTCAGCGACGAGGGCCAGCAGGTGGCGGCCGAGTCGGCCAAGAGCGCCCCGATGCCCAAGAACCTGGCCGGCCAGGCCCGCGACGCGGTCGCCTCGATCACGCTGCGCGACTAGACCTGCCGGACGGCGCGCAGGCACCACCGCAATGACAAGGACCGGGGTCCGTGAAGCACGAACTTCACGGACCCCGGTCCTTGCCGGGTTTGCCTGGTGGGCCTAGTGACCGAACGGGTCCGCGTCGGTGCCCGGCAGCCAGGTGATGCCCGGGGTGCCCCAGCCCAGCGACTTCTTCGCCTTCAGCCAGCGCTTGTCCCACTTGGGAACCAGCTTGTCCACGTACAGCAGCCCGTCCAGGTGGTCGAACTCGTGCTGCATGATGCGGGCAAACCAGCCGTGGGCCTCGAAGGAGACCGGCTTGCCGAACTCGTCCACGCCCTCCACCTTCGCGTAGTCGGCGCGCTTGAGCGGGAAGGAGAGCCCGGGCACCGACAGGCATCCCTCGGACTCCTCATCCACGTCCGGGGCCGCCTGGGAGACCTTGGACAGGGTCAGCTTCGGGTTGATCAGCACCCCGCGCTCCGGGGCGGTGTCCTGGTCCGCGTAGATGTAGGTAAAGATCCGCAGCCCGATGCCGATCTGCGGGGCGGCCAGGCCTACCCCGTGGGCGGCGTCCATGGTGGTGTGCATGTCGGCCACGAGCTCGCGCAACTCGTCGTCGAAGACGGTCACTTCCGCGGCGCGCTGATGAAGTACGGGTTCCCCGTAGACGGTGATTTGCCGGATGGGCACTGGTTCGGGTCCTTCCAAGATCCAGTCAATGACTTCTCCATAATTCCACGCCTGCCCCGCCCAGGCCACTTGGGCGGCGGCGCCGGCGGGCAAATGTGAGCGGGACGTCACCCCCCGGTGGTACTACAGATAGGCCGGGGCCAGCAGCTTCAGGTGGTTGCCGAACGGGTCCTGGACGAAGAAGCGCTCATAGCCCTCGAAGCT
This sequence comes from Glutamicibacter sp. BSL13, assembly GCF_052928425.1. Classification (NCBI taxonomy): domain Bacteria; kingdom Bacillati; phylum Actinomycetota; class Actinomycetes; order Micrococcales; family Micrococcaceae; genus Glutamicibacter; species Glutamicibacter sp. BSL13. The sequence continues at coordinate 188 of NZ_JAVGCZ010000064.1, read as the reverse complement.
GTGCCGTTCGGACCAGTCCACCTGGACCTCGGCCTGCTCCAGGGTGTGGGCCAGCAGCGTCAGCTCCTCCCGGGCGGCCAGCCGCAGCCCGGTGTGTTCGCTGCCTTCGGGCACCGGGGCGCCGACCTCCAGGTGGATCTCGGTGGTGATCAACCCCTGGTCGGCGAAGCAGCAGAACCACGGCTGCC
>NZ_JAVGCZ010000063.1:0-15521 GCF_052928425.1 Glutamicibacter sp. BSL13 | reverse complement strand
CGACCGCCCCGGGGATGGCGTTGATCTTTTCATCGGTCGCCTCGCGCTCGGCGTCATCGCGCAACACGATCGCCTCGACCCAGGCCCGTTCCCCGGCCGCGGCGACCCGCTTGGCGTAGTCATCGGGATCCAGGTCCACCAGCTTGGCCAGGGCCCGGGCCGAGTCCTCCCATTCGGAGGCCTCGGCGCGGGTCTTGTCGATGCCCACGCGCACGACCGGACGGTCGGTGACCAGTTTGGCGCCCTTCGCCCCGAGGATGTCACCACGCTGCGCCGCGGTATTCCGGGCGGCCAGGTAGCCGCCCTCCTCCAGGCCGGGGGCCAGGACGGCCGGGTCGAAGCGCAGCTTCCAGTCCTGGGCGTCCTGGTCGTATTCAAAGACCGCGTTGGTTTGGTAGCTCAGGTCGTTCTCACCAGGGTCGACGTCCCATACGGTGTTGATCACCGCGGTCGCGGTCTTCTGCTCACCCTGGGGTTCCTCGTCCACCTCAGCCGACTGCACGGTGTGCGTGTGCCCGATCCCGTCCATGCGCCGGAAGGCTTCCTTGACGATCTGGCTGACCTGCTCGGTATCGGCACCGGCGGCCAAGGGCACCTGCGAAAAGTCGTCGGATTCCAATGCCGCGCTCAGCGCCTCGGCGGCCGGCTTGACCTCCGGGGTGGATTCGCTGCAGGAGGTGAGGGTGGCCGCGAGCAGGGCGGCGGTGGTCAGGGCGCCCAAGGGGCGGAGAACGGGTCGCATGGCGCCATCGTATTCACCCCAGGGTGTTGCAGGCAATTGGTTAAGGGAACCCAAAGCGCATCCGGACATGGCCGGAGTTAATGGCGATGGCGATCCGCTGGCGGAAAACCGGCAACGTTGCATATAGCTGGCCGTGATGGGCGGCCAGGATTCGGGGTGCGTTAATCCCTTGCGCGGAGGCTTGGACCGGCCGGGGCAGCAATGGGTTCTTGACGCCATTTCCGGCAGTGTTAAAGGCGCAGGGATCCGGTCTCGTGGAACGGCTTAGAATGGCCGTTCGGAACGTCACTGGCCCGCCCCAATTTAACGTCACTGTCTCGCCCCAATTTAAGGGTTGAAAGGACACGCCTTGCGGTGCCGCGCAAGAGGCTGCGCACGGTGATTTTCGCCCCAGTCCCGGCCGAACGTGCATCAACTCTCAAATCTGAATCGCAAATCCCTGTGACTAGGCTCGAAGAATAGTTGAAACATGAAGCTTCAAGCGGAATTGTGGTGCATTTCTCGCCCTATTTATTACTCGTTGGTAGGCTCAATGGCCATGACTGCCCCTACGACAACCCCTGAACCACCCAAGACCAGCGGGGAAACTCCGCCTGCGGGCCAGGCGCCCCCACCAAAAACCCGGGTCAACCGGGTGGTGTTCTACGGTTCGGCGCTGCTGGTGCTGGCCATTGCCCTGTGGGCGATCATCGACCGGGAATCGGCCGACGCGGTCATTACCGCGTGCGTCACCTGGATCGGACACACCTTCGGCTGGTACTACACGCTGATCGTCGTGGCGGTGCTGGTCTTCGTCATCGGGATCGCGATCTCCAAGGTGGGCAAGACCCGGCTGGGCCCGGACCACTCCCGGCCCACCTTCAACCTGTTCACCTGGGCGGCGATGCTGTTCGCCGCGGGCATCGGCATCGACCTGATGTTCTTCTCGGTCTCCGAACCGGTCACCCAGTACCTGGCACCGCCGCGCGGGGAGGGTTCCACCGTGGAGGCCGCACGCCAGGCGGTGGTGTGGACGCTGTTCCACTACGGACTCCTGGGTTGGGGGCTCTATGCGCTGATCGGCCTGGCCCTGGGCTACTTCTCCTACCGGCACAACCTGCCGCTGTCGATCCGCTCCGCGCTCTACCCGCTGCTGGGGGACCGGATCCACGGCTGGATCGGGCATGCGGTGGACATCGCCGCGATGCTCGGCACGATCTTCGGCATCGCCACCTCGCTGGGCATCGGCGTCGCCCAGCTGAACTTCGGGCTGAACTTCATGTTCGACATCCCGGAGAACACCATGTGGCAGATCATCCTGATCGTCATCGCGGTGCTGATGGCCACGATCTCGGTGCTCACCGGAGTGGAGAAGGGCATCCGGCGGCTCTCCGAGCTGAACGTGCTGCTGTGCATCGCGCTGATGGTGTTCGTGCTGGTGGCCGGCAGCACTTCGTTCCTCTTCGACGGGATTATCACCAACATCGGCGACACGCTCTCGCGCTTCCCGTCGATGGCGCTGGACACCTTCGCCTTCGACCGCCCCGATGACTGGCTGAACAGCTGGACCCTGTTCTTCTGGGCCTGGTGGATCGCCTGGGCCCCGTTCGTGGGCCTGTTCCTGGCGCGCATCTCCCGCGGCCGGACCATCCGCCAGTTCGTCACCGGCGTGCTGGTCGTGCCGTTCGCGTTCATCCTGCTGTGGATCTCGATCTTCGGCAACAGTGCGCTGGCCCTGGTGCGCGGGGGCAATGAGGCGTTTGGCGAGGTGGCGATGAACACCCCGGAACAGGCGTTCTACTCGCTGCTGGAGCAATACCCGGGCGCGCCGATCACCGCGGCGATCGCCACCTTCACCGGGCTGCTGTTCTACGTCACCAGCGCCGACTCCGGTGCCCTGGTGATGGCGAACTTCACCTCCCACCTGGCCGACCCGCAGTCCGACGGGTCCAAGCCGGTGCGCCTGTTCTGGTCGCTGGCCACCGGCCTGCTGACCCTGGGCATGCTGCTGGTGGGCGGGGTGCCGACCCTGCAGGGCGCCACCGTGATCATGGGGCTGCCGTTCTCCTTCGTGCTGGTGTTCATCATGCTCGGCGTGTTCAAGTCGCTGCGGGTGGAATCCGCGCTGGCCAACAGCTACAAGCACACCATGCACAAGCTGCTCTCCAGCCGCATCGGCACCCCCAACGACCGGCGCAGCTGGAAGCAGCGCCTGGCCCGGACGATGAACTACCCCGGGCACCGGGCCACCAAACGCTACCTGGACGAGGTGGCCCTGCCGGCCCTGGAGGAGGTCAGCCAGGAGTTCTCCGCCCGCGGTGCGGAAGTGGCACTGGATATTGAACGGGTGGAGCACCTGGAGCTGGATTCGCTGGACCTGGTGGTCAGCAACGGGGACGAACGGCCCTTCAAGTACCAGATCTACCCGGTGGCCATGCCGGTGCCCAGCTACGCCAGGGTTTCGGCCGGCAACGACATCTACTACCGCATCGAGGTCTTCTCCCAGGAAGGCAGCCACGGCTACGACCTGATGGGCCTGAACAAGGATCAACTGATCTGCGACGTGCTGGACCAGTACGAGGCGCACATGACGTTCTTGACCACCCAGGTCGAGGCCGAGGGGCCCAGCCTGATCAACAGCAACGGGGTCTCGAAGACCGACTGGGAATCGGACTTCGACACCACCTCCCTACCGATTTCAACCACTAAGGAGCAAGCATGAGCCTGCCACAGGACACCGACTTTCCCCGCAACGAAAACCCGTTGCTGCATTCGGGCGCGACCCTGTTCATCGACGGGAAGTTCCAAAAGGCGGCCTCCGGGCGCACCCGCACCATCCAGTGCCCCGCCAATGGGGTAGCGGTGGCCACGGTCTCCGAGGCCGGCCAGCAGGACTCCGAGGCCGCGATTGCCGCCGCCCGCCGCTCCTTCGACTCCGGGGTGTGGTCCTCGGTGCCGGCCGGAGAGCGCGGGGACTTCCTGCTGAAGGTCGCCGACCGGATCAGCGAGCGCAAGGAGGAGTTTGCGCTGGCCGAAACCCTGGACACCGGCAAGCGGATCGTCGAAGGCCGCCTGGACATGGACGACATCATCGCCAGCTTCCGCTACTTCGGCAAGCTGGCCGGCAACCAGGCCGGACGGATCGTGGACGCCGGGGACGCGAACGTGGTCAGCCGGATCGTACATGAGCCGATCGGCGTGGCCGCGATGATCACCCCCTGGAACTACCCGCTGCTGCAGGCGGCCTGGAAGATCGCCCCGGCGCTGGCCGCCGGCTGCTCGTTCGTGCTCAAGCCCGCGGAGCTGACCCCCTCCACCGCGATCCTGACCATGCAGGTGCTCGATGAGCTCGGCCTGCCGGCCGGGGTGGCGAACCTGGTCACCGGCACCGGGGTCGAAGCCGGCGCGATCCTCTCCGAGCACCGCGACGTGGACCTGGTCTCCTTCACCGGCGGGCTGGTCACCGGGCGCAAGGTGGCCGCCGCGGCCGCCGGCACCGTGAAGAAGGTGGCGCTGGAGCTGGGCGGAAAGAACCCGAACGTGATCTTCGCCGACGCCGACTTCGACGCCGCGGTGGACAACGCGCTGAACGGCGCGTTCGTGCACTCCGGGCAGGTGTGCTCGGCCGGTGCCCGGATCGTGGTGGAGGAATCCATCGCCGAGAAATTCACCGCCGAACTGGTGCGCCGCGCCCAGCAGATCCGCCTGGGCGGCCCGTTCGACGAGCAGACCGAGACCGGCGCGCTGATCTCCGCCGAGCACCTGGCCAAGGTTGACGCCTACGTGCAGGCCGGTATCGCCGAGGGCGCCCGCGTGCTGTGCGGCGGACGGGCCGCAACCGACGAAGACGGCGCGGGCCTGGGCTCCGGGCACTTCTACCTGCCCACCGTGATCGACCAGGTTCGCTCTGGGATGAGCGTGGTCGTCGACGAGGCGTTCGGCCCGGTGGTCACCGTGGAGACCTTCCGCACCGAGGATGAGGCCGTGGCCATCGCCAATGACACCGACTACGGCCTGGCCGGAGCGGTGTGGAGCCAGGACGCCTCGCGCACCCAGCGGGTGGCCGCCCGTCTGCGCCACGGCACCGTGTGGATCAACGACTTCCACCCCTACTTGCCGCAGGCCGAATGGGGCGGCTACGGCCAGTCGGGCGTGGGCCGTGAACTGGGCCCGACCGGACTGGGCGAGTACCAGGAAGCCAAGCACATCTACCACAACCTGGATCCCCAGGTCACCGGCTGGTTCCCCGCCAAGTAGGCGAGCCGCCTCCGGCCCGTTCCGGCGCTGCGCCAGCCTCCTGCGGGGGCGCTGGCGCAGCGCCGGACCCCTGCCCACCGGGGCGTGCCGGACCGGCCCGGCACGGCCTCGCTGACCCGGCGGCGGCCGGGGCCGCAAACACAGACACAGACACTGAGCAAGACAATGCCAACGCAAGGTAACGCAGAAGTGTAGCAACGCAATCGTGCAGTAACGACGAGGAGAATGACTGATGCATCAGGACAGTGCAAAAACCGACTTCGACTACATCATCATCGGCGGCGGATCGGCCGGCGCCGTGGTGGCGGCCCGACTCAGTGAGGACCCCGAGGTCAGCGTGGCGCTGGTGGAGGCCGGCCCCGATGACCGCGGCATCGATGAGGTGCTGCAGCTGAACCGCTGGATGGAGCTGCTGGAGTCCGGGTACGACTGGGACTACCCGATCGAACCGCAGGAGAACGGCAACTCGTTCATGCGCCACTCGCGCGCGAAGGTGATGGGCGGATGCTCCAGCCACAACTCCTGCATCGCCTTCTGGGCCCCGCGCGAGGACCTGGATGAGTGGGAGAGCAAGTTCGGCGCCACCGGGTGGAACTCGCAGATGGCCTACCGGCTGTACAAGAAGCTGGAAACCAATGAGGACGCCGGGCCCGAGGCCCCGCACCATGGCGATTCCGGCCCGGTGAAGCTGATGAACGTTCCGGCCGAGGACCCCTGCGGCGTGGCCATCCTGGACGCCTGCGAGCAGATCGGCCTGCCCCGGACGAAGTTCAACAACGATGAAACCGTGATCAACGGCGCGAACTTCTTCCAGATCAACCGCCGCGAAGACGGCACCCGCTCCTCCTCGTCGGTCTCCTACATCCACCCGATCCGGAACCGGGAGAACTTCACCCTGCTCACCGGCCTGCAAGCGCGCCAGCTGAACTTCGACGCCGAGCGCAACTGCACCGGCGTGGACGTGGTGGAGGGCGCGTTCGGGCGCACCACCACCCTGAACGCCCGGCGCGAGGTGATCGTCTCGGCCGGCGCGATCGACTCGCCCAAGCTGCTGATGCTCTCGGGCATCGGCCCGGCCGAGCACCTGTCCCAGGTGGGTGTGCAGGTCGTGGTCGACGCTCCGGGCGTCGGCGAGCACCTGCAGGACCACCCGGAGGGCGTGATCCAGTGGGAGGCCAAGAAGCCCATGGTGGAAACCTCCACCCAGTGGTGGGAGATCGGCATCTTCGCCGCCACCGAAGAGGGGCTGGACCGCCCGGACCTGATGATGCACTACGGGTCGGTGCCCTTCGACATGCACACCCTGCGCCAGGGTTACCCGAGCACCGAGAACGGCTTCTGCCTGACCCCGAACGTCACCCACGCCAAGTCGCGCGGCACCGTGCGCCTGCGCAGCCGGGACTTCCGCGACAAGCCGATGGTGGATCCGCGCTACTTCACCGACCCGGAGGGCCACGACCGCAAGGTGATGACCTACGGGATCCGCAAGGCCCGTGAGATCGTCGCCCAGTCGCCGATGGCCGAATGGGCGGGCCAGGAGCTCTACCCGGGACAGGACGTGCAGAGCGACGAGGAGATCTTCGACTACCTGCGCCGCACCCACAACACCGTGTACCACCCGGCCGGCACCGTGCGCATGGGCGCCGATGACGATGTGCTCTCCCCGCTGGATGCGCAGCTGCGCGTCAAGGGCGTCAAGGGCCTGCGCGTGGCCGACGCCTCGGTGATGCCCGAACTGGTGACCGTGAACCCGAACATCACCGTGATGATGATTGGTGAGCGCTGCGCCGAGATGATCCGCGAGGACCAGGCCTCCTAACCGGAGCCGGCTGCCGGACGGCAACGCCTCGGCCCCCGCGTCGCCCCCGTTTTTGGGGTGCGGTGCGGGGGCCGAGGTGTTTGGCAAGCCCTTGGCGTGGCCCTGGCATGGGCAGCAGTGTTTCACGGTTCGCTGCAAGATTACGCAGAAACTATCCCAGCGGACCTACCGACGCGTATCTTCGAAGGATGCGGACAGTGAAGTATCGGAATGCCACCATCCCCTCGGTCAAGCCCTGGGTTGAGCAGCTGCTGCCCGAATTGATCGACTTCCGGCGCGACGTGCACCGCAATCCGGAGCTGTCCTTCGCCGAATACCGCACCACCGAGATGATCCTGGCCCAGCTGCGGGCCGCCGGGCTGGAACCGGTGCCGATGAACAACACCGGCGCCTGGGTCGATGTGGGCCGCGGGGAGCTTGCCATCGGGCTGCGTGCGGACATCGACGCGCTGCCGGTGCTGGAGGAAACCGGCCTGCCCTACGCCTCGGTCAACGAGGGGGTGGCCCACGCGTGTGGCCACGACATCCACACTACGGTCATGCTCGGGGCCGCGCTGACCCTGAAGAAGCTGGATGACGAGGGGCTGCTCAATGCCCGCGTGCGGGTGATCTTCCAGCCGGCGGAGGAGAAGATCCCCGGCGGCGCGCTGTCGGTGATCGAACAGGGCGTGCTGGACGAGGTGCCGCGCATCCTGGCGCTGCACTGCGACCCGCGCATCGACGTGGGGCAGATCGGCACCCGCATCGGGGCAATCACCTCGGCCAGCGACACCATCCGCATTGAGGTCAACGGCCGCGGCGGGCATACCTCGCGCCCGCACCTGACCGAGGACGTCGTGTTTGCGATGAGTCAGATCGCCACCCAGGTCCCGGCGGTGCTGGGGCGCAAGGTCGACGTGCGCTCGGCCGTGTCGGTGGTGTGGGGCCAAATTCACGCCGGCAGCGCCCCGAACGCGATTCCGGCCACCGGCTACCTAGCCGGAACCATGCGCTGCCTGGATGGGGAGGCCTGGTTCGCCGCCGGGCAGCTGCTGGATGAGACGGTCCGCCAGGTCTCGGCCCCCTACGGCGTGGAGATCAAGCTGCAGCACACCCGCGGGGTGCCGCCGGTGGTGAACACGGCCGAGGAGACCGGGCTGATTGAAAGCGCCGCCCGGTTTGAAATCGGCTCGCAGAACATCGGCCTGACCCCGCAGTCGATGGGCGGGGAGGACTTCGCCTGGATGACCCAGAAGGTTCCCGGGGCGATGTTGCGCCTGGGCACCCGCACCCCGGGCGGGGAGACGTTTGATCTGCACCGTGGGGACTATATTCCCGATGAGCGATGCATCGGGGTGGGGGCCTCGGTGATGGTCGGTGCGTGTCTGCGCGCGATTGCCGACCTTGACTAGTGCTTCTGCGCCCAGCCCGGGCGAAAATTTTTAGCGGATCTTTGACAATGACGTAAAACGCTCTGACGTGGCCTTTGACGTTAAGCGCTTGCCGTGAATGTGTTGCAAGTTACCGCTTTGTAATCTCCAGCCGGTGTACCTGTGCCTGATCTCATATAGGCTATGGAAACGATGGGATCGTTAGCACTGGCGCAGCGAACGGCAAAGTAGTTTTCCGCTGGGTTACAGGTGCCTGGCCTCCCGGATATCTCGCAACGCTCTATGGAGGATTACATGCGCTTCGCATCGCGTAAGGCCAGTGTGGCCGCTGCCATGCTCGGTATTTCTGCACTGGCCCTTTCCGCTTGTGGCCAGGCCCCGGAAGAAGGCGGCGCCAACGCCGACAAGTCGGACTACACCGGCTGCATCGTCTCGGACTCCGGCGGCTTCGACGACCAGTCCTTCAACGAGTCCTCCTACCGCGGCCTGAAGAAGGCCGAAGAGGACCTGGGCATCCAGGCCAAGGAAGCCGAATCCAAGTCCAACGCCGACTTCGCTAGCAACCTGCAGGGCATGATGAACGCCGGCTGCAACATGACCGTGACCATCGGTTACATGCTGGGTGACGCCACCGAGAAGGCCGCCGCGGAGAACCCGGACAAGCACTTCGCGATCGTTGACTTCCAGTACGAAAACAAAATCGAGAACGTCAAGCCGATCATCTACGACACCGCCGAGGCCGCGTTCCTGGCCGGCTATGTCGCCGCGGCCACTTCGAAGACCGGCACCGTGGCCACTTACGGCGGCATCAAGCTGCCGACCGTGACCATCTTCATGGACGGCTTTGCCGACGGCGTGGAGAAGTTCAACAAGGACAAGGGCGAGAACGTCAAGCTGCTGGGCTGGAACAAGGACAAGCAAGACGGCACCTTCACCGGCGACTTCGAGAAGCAGGACAAGGGCAAGCAGGTCACCAAGACCTTCATCAGCCAGGGTGCTGACGTGATCATGCCGGTCGCCGGGCCGGTCGGCAAGGGCTCCGGCGCCGCGGTGAAGGAAGAAAATGCGGCCGGCAAGGACGTCAAGCTCGTCTGGGTTGACTCCGACGGCTTTGAAACCGCTCCGGACTACAAGGACGTCATGCTCACCTCGGTCATCAAGACCATGGACCAGGCCGTCGAGGACGTCATCAAGGAAGACACCGAGGGCAACTTCGACGCCACCCCGTACGTGGGCACCCTGGAGAACGGCGGCGTGGGCATCGCCCCGTTCCACAACTTCGAAGATGAGGTCAGCGACGAGACCAAGTCCGAGGTGGAGGCGCTGAAGCAGCAGATCATCTCCGGCGAGCTGAAGGTCGAATCCCAGGCCAGCCCCAAGTAAGGGCCACAACACCCCTAACCGTCATGGAGCGTGCCACCGCTCACCGCCCGAGCGGTGCGCGGCTGGTGCGCTCCATGACTGTGTCCAACCTGAACCCAAACAACCAAAGATGGTGGGATCGTGAAACTCGAACTGCGGGGAATCTCCAAGGCCTTCGGTTCCTTCTATGCCAACAAGGGCATAGACCTGGTGGTCGATGACGGGCAAATCCACTGCCTGCTCGGCGAGAATGGCGCCGGCAAATCCACACTGATGAACGTGCTCTACGGGCTCTACGAGCCCACCGAGGGGCAGATCCTGGTCGACGACCAGCCGGTGGAGTTCAGCGGACCGGGCGACGCGATGGCCGCGGGCATCGGCATGGTGCACCAGCACTTCATGCTGATCCCGGTCTTCACCGTGGCCGAGAACGTGGCGCTGGGTTCGGAGGCCACCAAGGCCGCCGGCGTGCTGGACCTGGATGTCACCCGGGCCAAGATCCGGGAGATTTCCGAACGCTATGGCTTCCACGTGGATCCGGACGCGCTGGTGGAGGACCTGCCGGTGGGTGTGCAGCAGCGCGTGGAAATCATCAAGGCGCTGGTGCGCGAGGCCAAGGTGCTGATCCTGGACGAGCCCACCGCGGTGCTCACCCCGCAGGAAACCGACGAGCTGCTGGAGATCATGCGCCAGCTCAAGGCCAACGGCACCTCGATCGTGTTCATTTCCCACAAGCTGCGCGAGGTCAAGGCGGTCTCCGATGTGATCACCGTGATCCGCCGCGGCGAGGTCGTGGGCAGTGTCGAACCGGACACCGACACCACCGAACTGGCCAACCTGATGGTGGGGCGCTCGGTGCAGCTGACCCTGCAGAAGGAGCCGGCGGTGCCCGGGGAGGCGACCTTCCAGGTGCGCGACCTGTCGGTCGTCGACGAGGCCGGCACCACGACCCTGGACCAGGTGTCCTTCGACATCCGCCAGGGCGAGATCCTGGCCGTGGCCGGCGTGCAGGGCAACGGCCAGACCGAATTGACCGAGGCGATCCTGGGCACCCAGGCGGTCACCGGCGGCTCGGTGAAGCTGCAGGGCAAGGAGCTAATCGGCCAGAGCGTGAAGCAGGTGCTGCGCTCGGGGGTCGGCTTCGTGCCCGAGGACCGTTCCGTGCACGGGCTGGTCGCCGAGTTCTCCATCGAGGAGAACCTGGTGCTGGACCTGTACGACCGTGCCCCCTTCGCCAAGGGGGTGTCGATGAACCTGGGCGAGCTGCGGCGCAACGCCGCCAAGCAGATCCAGGACTTCGACGTGCGCACCGACAACCAGCTGAACTCGGCCTCCAGCCTCTCGGGAGGCAACCAGCAGAAGGTGGTGATGGCGCGCGAGCTTTCCCGCCCGCTGAAGCTGTTCATCGCCTCCCAACCCACCCGCGGCGTGGATGTGGGCTCGATCGAATTCCTGCACCGGCGGATCGTGGCCGAACGCGACGCCGGCACCCCGGTGATGATCGTGTCCACCGAGCTGGATGAGGTGATGGAGCTGGCCGACCGGATCGCGGTGCTCTACAAGGGCCGGGTCAACGGGATCGTGCCGGCCGGAACCCCACGCGAGGTGCTGGGACTGATGATGGCCGGGGTATCGGCCGAGGAAGCCATGGCGCAACACCAGGCGGAAGGAGAAGGCCAGTGAGCCAGACCAAGACCGTGCAGCCGCCCAACGGCGGCGCCGCGCAGCAGGGCAACGACCTGTTCCGCAAGATCACCCAGGGCCCGGGCATGGTCTCGGTGCTGGGGGTGATCGTGGCCCTGGTGATCGGCGGGCTGCTGATTGCCGTGACCGACGAGAAGGTCATCAAGACCGCCGGGTATTTCTTCGCCCGGCCCACCGACTTCCTCTCCGCGCTGTGGCACGCGGGCACCGAATCCTATGTGGCGCTGTTCAACGGCTCGATCTACAACTCGGCCCGGGGCTTCGCCCCGTTCCTGGAGACGCTGACCGTCTCCACGCCGCTGATCTGTGCCGGGCTGGGCGTGGCGCTGGCCTTCCGGGCCGGGCTGTTCAACATCGGCGCGCAGGGGCAGATCATCATTGGCGCGACGATGGCCGCCTACGCCGGGTTCGCCTGGCACCTGCCGATCGTGCTGCACCTGCTGGTCGTGATCATCTTCGGCCTGCTCGGCGGCGCGATCTGGGGCGGGCTGGTGGGCGTGCTCAAGGCCCGAACCGGCGCGCACGAGGTGATCTTGACGATCATGTTCAACTATGTGGCGCTGTACCTGCTGGACTACCTGATGAACACCGCGGCGTTCCGCCGCCCCGGAGGCACCAACCCGATCTCCCCGGTGCTTGATTCCACCGCCGTCTTCCCGGCGCTGCCCGGTTCCCGGCTGCACCTGGGGTTCCTGATGGCGATCGCGCTGACCATTTTCGTGGCCTGGCTGCTCAAGCGCTCCACGCTGGGCTTTGAGCTGCGCGCGGTGGGGCACAACCCGGCCGCCGCACAGACCGCCGGGGTGAACGTGGCCCGCGCGACCATGCTGGCAATGGCGTTGGCCGGGGCGCTGGCCGGGGCCGCGGGCGTGGCGCAGGTGGCGGGCACCGAGAAGGTGCTCACCGCCGGGATCGCCGGGTCGCTGGGTTTTGACGCGATCACCGTGGCGCTGCTGGGCCGCTCCACCCCATGGGGCACCTTCTTTGCCGGGCTGCTCTTTGGCGCCTTCCGCGCCGGCGCGGTGAACATGCAGATCTCCACCGGTACCCCGATCGACATCGTGCTGGTGGTCCAGTCCCTGATCGTGCTGTTCATTGCGGCCCCGCCGCTGGTGAAGGCGATCTTCGGCCTGAACAAGAAGAAGCGCGCGCGTGCCGCGTCCTCCAAGCGTCCCGTTTCGACTAAGGCTGGTGCCTGATGACCGCACAGACTTTGCCTACCTCCGTGCTGCCCACCCGTCCGGCGGTGCCGATCAAGACCCCGGTGTTCCTGTCGGTGATTGCCGTGCTGGTGCTGGTGGGCTTTGGCCTGCTGGGCAGCAGCGAGGCCGCGCACTTCCGCCTCTCCAGCGCCGGGGACGCGTTCGAACTGCCCACCCTGGTCTTCCCGGGCCAGGCCACCAACCTGGTGATCGGCGTGCTGCTGGCGGCCGGCGCGGTCTACTCCTGGGTGCGGCGCAGGCAGGGGCTGGCCACCGAACGCTGGATCGTGATCGTCTTCGCGGTCCTGTTCGTGCTTTCGTTCCTGATCTGGGTGGTCTCCGGGGCGAACGTGACCACCATTTCGCTGGCCTCCCTGCTGGCCGGGGCCGTGGTGCTGGCCGTGCCGCTGGTGTTCGGTTCGCTGTCCGGGGTGCTGTGCGAGCGGTCGGGCGTGGTGAACATCGCCATTGAGGGCCAGCTGCTGGCCGGCGCCTTCACCGCCGCGATTGTTGCCTCCACCACCGGCAACGTGTTCGCCGGGCTGGTCGCCGCCGGCGTGGCCGGGGCCCTGGTCTCACTGATCCTGGCATTGTTCTCCATCAAGTACCTGGTCAACCAGATCATCGTCGGCGTGGTGCTAAACGTGCTGGTCTCCGGGGTGACCGGGTTCCTGTTCACCACGGTGATGCAGCGCGACCCGGAACTGTTCAACTCGCCCGGGCGCCTGCCGATCATCGAGATTCCCGGGCTGAGCGCCATCCCGGTCATCGGCCCGATCCTGTTCAAGCAGTCCGTGGTCGGCTACCTGATGTACATTGCGGTGTTCCTGGTCTGGTTCGGGCTGTACAAGACCCGCTGGGGCCTGCGTGTGCGGGCGGTGGGCGAGCATCCCAAGGCCGCGGACACCCTGGGCATCAAGGTCAACGTGATGCGCTTTTGGAACGTCACCCTGGGCGGGATCGTGGCCGGCATCGGCGGCTCCTTCTTCACCCTGGTGGCCATCGACTCCTTCACCAAGGAGATCTCCGGCGGGCGCGGCTTCATCGCCCTGGCCGCGGTGATCTTCGGGCGCTGGAACCCGATCGGCGCGTTCATGGCGGCCCTGCTGTTCGGTTTCGCCGACAACCTGCAGGTGACCCTGACGATCATCGGCACCCCGGTGCCCAGCCAGTTCATGGCGATGATGCCCTATCTGGTGACCATCTTCGCCGTGGCCGGACTGGTGGGCCGCTCCCGCGGTCCGGCCGCGGTGGGCGAACCGTACACGAAGGAGTAGCCGTGCCGTCACAGCCCCGCCCGCAGGGCGATCCTGCGCAGATCCCGGTGCCCGAGGGCGGGCAGGAAGAGCGGATCTGGTCGCGGCTGCACGCTGCGGCCACCGCGGCCCTGGACAACGCCTACGTGCCGTACTCGAATTTCCAGGTCGGAGCCGCGGCCCTGAGCAGCGACGGGCGCCTGGTCTCCGGGTGCAACATCGAAAACGCGGCCTACGGGGTGACCCTGTGCGCCGAATGCTCGATGCTCGGCCAGCTGTTCGCCACCGGCGGCGGAACCCTGGCCCACTTCCTGTGCCTGGGCCGCCCCGTCGGCGGGCAGGCGGAGCTGATCACCCCGTGCGGGCGCTGCCGGCAGCTGCTCTACGAGCACCGCGGCAACCCGTTGCGGATCAAGACCGCCCGCGGGGTGCGCAGCATCGACGAGCTGCTGCCCGACGCATTCGGGCCGCAGAACCTGGAACGCACCGGACACCGCGAACCCGCCGGGCCGGGCCCGGCAGGAGCCGGGGCGCGGACACTACCTGAGACGCCAGCGCGGCAGAGCGCGCAGCAGGAGGAGGAGCAAGATGGCAATGGAGGCCTTTGACGCGGTTGAGGTGATCCGCACCAAACGCGACGGCGGGCGGCTGAGCCCGCAGATGATCGACTGGACCATCGACGCCTACACCCGCGGGGTGATCGCCGAGGAGCAGATGGCGGCGCTGAACATGGCGATCTTCCTGAACGGGATGGACCGGGCGGAAATCGCGCGCTGGACCACCGCGATGATCAACTCCGGACAGCGCATGGACTTCTCCACGCTCACCGACGCCTCCGGGCGGCGCCTGGCGACCACCGACAAGCACTCCACCGGCGGGGTGGGGGACAAGATCACCCTGCCGCTGGCGCCCCTGGTGGCGGTGTTCGGGGTGGCGGTCCCGCAGCTGTCCGGGCGCGGGCTGGGGCACACCGGAGGCACCCTGGACAAGCTCGAATCCATTCCCGGATGGCGGGCCAACCTGAGCAATGAGCAGATGTTCGCCCAGCTATCCGAGGTCGGCGCCGTGATCTGCGCGGCCGGGGCGGGGCTGGCGCCGGCGGACAAGAAGCTCTATGCGCTGCGCGACGTCACCGGCACCGTGGAGGCCATCCCGCTGATCGCCTCCTCCATCATGAGCAAGAAGATCGCCGAGGGCACCGGCACCCTGGTGCTGGATGTGAAGGTCGGCTCCGGGGCGTTCATGAAGGACGAGGCCAGCGCGCGCGAACTGGCAACCACCATGGTCAACCTGGGCGCGGACGCGTCGGTGAACACCGTGGCGCTGCTGACCAACATGGACACCCCGCTGGGGCTGAGCGCCGGCAACGCGATCGAGGTCGCCGAATCGGTGCAGGTCCTGGCCGGCGGCGGACCGCAGGACGTGGTTGAGCTGACCGTGGCGCTGGCCGAGGAAATGCTGGCCGGTGCCGGGGTGCGCGATGTGGACGTGCGCGCGGCGCTGAACGACGGGCGGGCGATGGACAAGTGGCGGGCCATGATTTCCGCCCAGGGCGGGGACCCGGACGCGCCGCTGCCGCAGGCGAAGGAATCGCACACGATCTACGCCCCGGCCGAGGGCAGCGTGCTGCGCCTGGACGCGATGGACATCGGCCTGGCCGCCTGGACGCTGGGCGCCGGGCGGGCCCGCAAGGAGGATGCGGTGCAGGCCGGGGCGGGGGTGCAGCTGCACGTCAAGCCCGGGGCCCTGGTGCGCCGCGGGCAGCCGATCGCCACCCTGCTGACCGACACCCCCCAAAAAATCGAGCGCGCCGCGGCGCTGGTGGAACGC
>NZ_JAVGCZ010000062.1:0-15908 GCF_052928425.1 Glutamicibacter sp. BSL13 | reverse complement strand
GCATCACCGCCTGCGCCGTATGATTCTCCGAAGCAATCATCTCCAGGCCACGCTGCTGACGCGCCAACTCAGCATCAATCCGCGCCGCCACCTCAGGATCAAGCTCACCCAACGACTGGGTCAGCGATTCTGCGACGGGTGACTGGGTTTCCAGCATCTATCCCTCCAAAGTGTACGAATTGCCGACAACTGATATATCAATGTCTGCGTCTTAGCGTATGATCTAACTCACAGCCCGTCAATGGGTTGGGGAATTATTTTTTAGCCGCACGATTCCAAGGCAGAATGAAGGTGAAGGGAGCCGCCAAGATGACAAGTACAACCGAGGTACCCGTGGCCAGTGAGTCCATGGCGGAGCGGTCCTACCGGATTCTGCGCGACCGCCTGATCATGATGGACATCGCCCCCGGCGACCCGATCAACGAGGCGCTGCTCGCTACCGACCTCGGCATGGGGCGCACCCCCATCCGCGAGGCGCTGAAGCGCCTGGAAGTGGACCACCTGGTGATCTCCTACCCGCGCCGCGGGACCTTCGCCACCGGGGTGGACATCACCGAGCTGGCCGCCATCTCCGAAATGCGTCAGGTTCTGGAGCCGTTGGCCGCGCAGCGGGCGGCCGAGAATCGCGGCGGCGCCTTGCGCGAGGAGCTGACCCGCACGATGCAGGCGATCCGCCAGCTCGATCCATTGCGGGACCGGCGCCAGCTGATGGAATACGACCTGGAAGTGCACCGGCTCATTTATCGTGCCGCCCAGAACCACCACCTGGAGGAAACGCTGGTGCGCCTGGACAACCTCGCGACCCGGATCTGGTGCATGGTCCTGGACCGGTTACCGGACATTCACGCTCACATTTCCGAACACGCCACGCTGATCGAGCTGATCCTGGACGGATGCGAAGAGCAGGCAGCCCAACTGGCCGCCGAACACGTGGTCAGCTTCGAACAGACGGTACGCGCCGTTCTCTAACCGCCACCCTGCGGCCCGGGCTCGCAGGCTGCCCCGCGGCCGCCCGGCTAGAAGCGCAGAGCAAGTTGGCAGGCCAGATGAACGGTCAGGATCCTGCCGGTCTCCCGTGGGTCCCCACCGATCAGCGAGAAGATCTTGGTCAGTCGCTTATGCATGGTTTGCCGCTCCAGGTACAGCCGATTGGCCGCCAACGTGGAATTGCAGCCCGACCCCAGCCACACTTCCAGCGTCTTGAGCAGGCTGCTGCCCCTGGCCTTGTCCGCCGCGATCAGCAGCCCCAGCTGCTCGTCAATAAACTCGTTGAGCGCCTGCGAATCGGTAAAACGCTTAAGCACCCGCTCCAACGCATAATCCGAAGCGTCGCGGACCTGCCCCTCGTTAGGGAAGGGGCTTGCCAGGGACTCGACCGTCAGCGCTTCGGCCAGCGACCAGCGGGCATGGGCAATTTTCGAAGCCAGCGGACCGACACAGCACTCGACGGACATGCCGCTCAACGCCTCGCGCAGCAGCTGCACCAGCTGGGTCCGCGCTCCGCGCGGATCGTGCGGGTCCAACTGGACCATGGCATAGAGACGATGGGCCTCCAGATAGGTGCGAATGGAGGGGAACCTCGAATGCAGGGTGTTTTCCAGCACCGAGCGCACGCGGGACATGTCAAAGCTCTGAAAGACCATGAGACAGCTCGGATGGTTTTCCGGCACCTGCGCTTGTCGGGCCCGCTCGACAATGAAATGTGTGCCGGCCCCGCTGACAATGGCCCGCAACAGCGAGGTGTCGGCTATCTGCAGGCGTCCAGGACGGTAGTGCTGGGCAAAGGCCAGGCTGACAATGCTTCCCAGCCGCTGGGCCACCAATTCCAGTTGCTCCGGCGCGGTTCCGATTTTGCTGTAGAGCACCAGTCGCGCCGCCACGTCGGCCCCGACGAACAAGTCCGTGGCAACAGCGCCGGCCCCTTGCTCATCTTCCTGGCCCTCAGGCCCGGATTCCGCGATGACCTGTCCGGAAAGATCCTCCATCGTCGCCCGGACCCGCAGCGCGGAGGCGATCATCTCCAGCAGGGGTGTTAGGTTCGGCCCCGCCGAGGCAATATGCCTTGCGAGGCGTTGGGAGACTTCGTCGGCCTGTTGCAGGGTTGCGGCGTGTTCCGAGACGATCTGCCGGTTGATTTTCTCGGCCAACTCAACAAAGGGCACGGTGGCCCGTAGCCGGAACAACGGCAACCCCAGCTCCTCGGCCCGCTGAATGAACTTCGCGGAGATGGTCGGTCCATCTGCGGGTGGCTCGATGACCAGGGCGGCTACCCCGCGCTGCACTAGTGACTGCAAGTATGCGTGCTGGGCTTCGATCCGCAACCCCAGCAGGGCCGCGCCGGTGGTCAGCAACAGTTCATCACCGTGCAGCAGGCCGCCGACTTGCACCACTTCGCTGGGATGCACCCAGCGCACCCTGGTGGTGGCGACCTGCTCGGCGCCGGCCAGGGCCAGGGGCTGGGCGCTCTGGAACAACTGGTCCCGCAGGATTTCCGTTAGTGCGACAAACATGTTTCCTCGTTCCGCGGCAGGAAGATCCACAGTGCCTGGCCTCGGCCGCAAGTGTCGGTCTGTCACCCCGAAGTCTCGAAACGGCAACAGTGTGAGTGTATCGCGGCTCACATTACTCTCCCTAGGCTTGAGGGCAACACATCGACGCAAGCCCTGGCCCATCCTCTTCCCGTCCCTTGGATCCCGCCCAATCTTGTGTCCGCGAAGCAGTTAGGAGCCATAGATGTCCGCTGTATTCCTAGAGAACCTGGACTCAGAAAGCTACGCCCAGTTCCTATCCCGCGAGGGGTCGACTGTCATCATTCCCACCGGCGCCACCGAGCAGCACGGGCCACACCTGCCGCTGGGCGTGGATGCGATGCTTTCCCGGGCCATCGCCGCCGAAGTGGCCCGGCAGGTGGGCGCGCTGGTGGCGCCGGAGTTCTCCTACGGCTATAAGTCGCAGCCCCGTTCCGGGGGCGGGAACCACCGGCTTGGGACCACCAGCCTGGGAGCAGCCGCGCTGACCGGCATGATCGACGATGTGGTCTCGTCCTTCATCGACCAAGGGGCGTGTAACGTCATCGTGCTGAACGGGCACTTTGAGAACTACCAGTTCCTCTATGAGGGTCTAGACAACGCGGTCGCCCGGGCGGGCCGCCAGGGCTCGGGTTCCCGCGGGGTGCTGATGTCCTACTGGGATTTCGTGGACGAGCACACCCTGGCCCAGGTTTTCCCTGACGGTTTCCTGGGATGGGACATCGAGCACGGCGGTGTGCTGGAAACATCGCTCATGCTGTTGCTGCATCCGGAACTGGTTGACATGGATCGGGTAGTCGATCATCCACCCGCCGTCCTGACGCCCTACGACATTTTTCCCGAAGACCCGGGGCGCACCCCCGCCAGCGGATGCCTGTCCAGCGCCAAGGGCGCGACGGCCGCGCGCGGGCGGCTCCTGCTGGAGGCCATCAGCGGAGCCATTACCACCTCCCTGCACATCGAGCTGCAACCGACCTTTCCCATCGGAGTGAAATAGCATGTCCATCAACGAAGCCGACCGGAAGCAACGACGCCTGGAAACCGAGGACCCCCAGGAGATGGGCAGCTCGTCGGCGCACAGGGAAGTTGAGGTGCCGCGATTTGTCGGGCGCATCATTCCACCGCTGGATCGCCTGCTGATCCGCACCATTCCCCCGCTGCTCATCGGCGCGGTCATCCTGTGGGTGTTGCTGAACCCCACCGGCGCCTCAACGGTGATCTCCGACCTGCGAACCTTGGTGACCGGGAAGTTCACTTGGCTGTTCATCCTGTATTCGGCATTCGCGGTCATTGTCTGCATCTGGCTTTCCTTCAGCAGGGTGGGGCGCATCCGTCTGGGCGGGCCCAAGGCGAAACCCCAGCACAGCAAGTTTGCCTGGTATTCCATGCTGTTCGCCTGCGGCCAGGGCATCGGGCTGATCTTCTGGTCGGTTGCCGAACCGATCATGCTGCGCGATGAGAACCCGGTCATTCCCGCCGGCGCAACAGGCGCCGCGGAGGGTGGGATCGTGTGGACCTATTTCCATTGGGGCCTGACGGCGTGGGCCATGTACTGCGTGGTGGCGGTCTGCCTAGCCTATTCGCACCACAACCTGGGCAAGACGTTGACCTTCAGGGAGGCCACCGTCGACATCCTGCCCAAGTGGTCGCAGCGCGGCGCCGGCGTAGTAGTTGAGCTGCTGGCCATCATTGCCACGGTGCTGGGGCTGGCCACCTCCTTCGGGTTCGCGGCCCTGCAGTTCAGTTCCGGGATCACCTCCTTCACCGGAGTCACCTCCAGCCCGATGATGTGGCTAATGGTCATCGCGGTGTTCGCCGGGATCACGGCGATTTCCGCGATCTTGGGCATCAACAAGGGGATGGCGCGCATTTCGAGCCTGAACTCGATCCTCAGCATTATCCTGGTGGGCGCGGTATTCATCTTTGGACCCACGCTCTACATCGTGTCCAACCTGTCCCAGACCTTCGGCAGCTTCATGTCGAACTTCATTCACATGAGCCTGTGGACCGATGCGGGAAGCACCGCCAATCCCCTCAGCACCTGGCAGGACAGCTGGAACGGCTGGTGGACGGTGTTCATCTGGTGCTGGGTCATTGCCTTCTCGCCATTCGTCGCCGGGTTCATCGCCCGCATCTCCCGGGGCCGCACCATCCGCGAATTTGTCCTGGGGGTGACGGTGATCCCCACGCTGATCGTGATGATCTGGGTGGGCGTGATCGGTTCGGCCGCCATCTACTATGACGACCGCGCGGAGCGCGGCATCAGTGCCGCCGTAGCCGCCGACACCTCTGCGGGACTGTTCGCGATGCTGGACCATGTGCCGCTGATCGGCACGATCCTGCTGGTGGTGTCCACGATCCTGGTGGCCACCTATTACGTCACCTCCCTGGATTCGGGGATCTATGCGCTCAGCGAGTTTGTTTCGGCGCCCAACAAGTCCGGGCCCATCTTCCGGGTGGTGTTGGTGCTGTCCATCGCCACCGTGGCCACGGTGCTGCTGACCCTGGGCGGCACGGCGGTCGTCGATACGGTGCAGACCGGCACGATCATTGGGGCATTCCCGTTCTCCTTCGTAATCCTCTTGATGATCGTCAATCTGATTCGACGTCTGCTCAAGCGCGACAAGGCGATCAAGCAGCTGGAAAAGGACATCAACAATCCCGACCCGTCGCTGATCTTCACCGCTGACCCCAGCGGTTCGGGCGCGCTGCTGCGCTCGCGGACCTCGAAGCAGCCCCTCCGGCGGGACCCAATTGGCCCCGACTCGGCGTCCGGCGACCCGGACTAAGGTCCTCGTCCGTTGGGCACTTCCCCGGCACCCGGGCGAAGGCCCGAGCCTCGATGCAACCGAACCGCACCCGCCGGGCATCGCCCCGGGGCGCGGAACCGGCGTCACATTACTTCGGAACGCCCTTGTCAGGCCGGCGATGAATGAGATCTACAAAATCTACAAGAACACTGCTTGACAGTGACTCGGACCACAAATAACCTGAATGCAACAGCGTTGCAGATAATGCAACTTCTCTCTTGCGCTTCTTCCCGGCAACGCTGACCCAGTTTTCCTGCAGTACCTTCATAGACATAGGAGTCGACCATGACCACGACCTCAAACAGCCCCACCAATGTCTCCGAGCTGGAGCGCCTGAAGACCCTGCACAACGGCTCGAAGCAGCAGCTGACCTTCTCCGACGCGGAGTTCGAGCGCCGCCTGGCGGGC
Source organism: Glutamicibacter sp. BSL13 (assembly GCF_052928425.1). Lineage (NCBI taxonomy): Bacteria > Bacillati > Actinomycetota > Actinomycetes > Micrococcales > Micrococcaceae > Glutamicibacter > Glutamicibacter sp. BSL13. Next base: position 10,162 of record NZ_JAVGCZ010000062.1, on the reverse strand, counting down.
CTGCGCCAGATCATGGCAGCCAAGTCGCTGGATGCAGTGATCCTCACCAGCTACCACGGCATCAAGTACTACTCGGACTTCCTGTACACCACGTTCGGACGCAACTACGCGCTGGTGGTCACCGCGAACAACTCCACCACCGTGACCGCGAACATCGATGCCGGCATGCCGTGGCGCACCAGCTATGGCGAGAACATCGTGTACACCGACTGGAAGCGTGACAACTTCTTCTACGGACTGCAGGAGGCGCTCAAGCGTGACGGGGTAAAGGCGACCCGCATCGGCGTGGAAGATGACTTCCTGCCGAGCCTGACCCGCCAGCGCATCCAGGATGCGTTCCCCGGCGCCCAGCTGCTGGATGTCTCGCAGGATGCCATGCGTCAGCGCATGATCAAGTCCGCCGAGGAAATCGAGGTCATCAAGCACGGCGCCCGCATCGGCGACCTGGGCGGTGAGGCCATCAAGGCCGCGATCCGCGAGGGGATCACCGAGTACGAGGTGGCATTGATCGGCACCGAGGCGATGGTGCACGAGATCGCCAGGACCTTCCCGCACCGCGAAGTGCGCGACACCTGGGTGTGGTTCCAGTCCGGCATCAACACCGACGGCGCCCACAACTGGGCCACCACCCGCAAGCTGCAGCGCGGGGACATCCTGTCGCTGAACTGCTTCCCGATGACCTCGGGCTACTACACCGCACTGGAGCGCACCTTGTTCCTGGGTCAGCCCGACGAGCGCAGCCTGCAGCTGTGGAATGTGAACGTCGAGGTCCACAAGCGCGGCCTGGAGCTGATCAAGCCCGGCGCGGTCTGCAAGGACATCGCCGCCGAGCTGAACGAGATCTACATTTCCCACGGCCTGCTGCCCAACCGCACCTTCGGCTACGGCCACTCCTTCGGCGTGCTTTCGCACTACTACGGCCGCGAAGCGGGCCTGGAGCTGCGCGAGGACATCGACACCGTCCTGGAGCCGGGCATGGTGGTGTCGATGGAGCCGATGATCACCGTGATGGATGGCGAGCCGGGGGCCGGCGGCTACCGCGAGCACGACATCCTGGTCGTGGGCGAGGATGGCGCGGAGAACATCACGAAGTTCGGCTTCGGCCCGGAGAACAACATCATCGACGCCTAGTCGGCACCACCCACCACACGGGCAGCGGCCTGGGTTCCCGTGGGAACCCAGGCCGCTGCCCGTGCTTAACGCCAGTGTTTTTCCCCGCGCAACCAGCCGTCTCCCCGCCTCAGCGAAGCAGGAAAGCGGCCATTCAGAAATGTCATTGAAGTGCGCCCCGGAATCCGTTGACAGTGATGTGTACCACATCTACTATTAATGCAACCGTGTTGCGTTCACTGCAACTTTCACTCCAGTTCTCTTGGCGGTTTCTACAATGAATCATCAAAATTCGCAATCCAGCGTGCCCGGGGCGAAGGCCGACCTGGGCCCGACACTCAGCGGACAACAGCGCCCAGACCCCGGTGGCGTGGGCAGCGCCACCCGGCGCAAGGTCGTTGCCGCGAGCTTCATCGGCAACTTCGTCGAGTGGTTCGACTACGCGGCCTACGGCTACCTGGCGGTGACCATCTCGGTGGTCTTCTTCCCCGAATCCGCACCGCAGACCGCGCTGCTGATGACCTTCGCCCTGTTCGCGATTTCCTTCCTGGTCCGTCCACTGGGCGGTTTCGTCTGGGGTCACATTGGCGACCGCATTGGCCGGCGCGAGGCGCTGAGCTGGTCAATCCTGCTGATGTCCGGGGCGACCTTCTGCATTGCCCTGCTGCCGGGCTACGCCAGCATCGGCATCGCGGCCCCGCTGATCCTGCTGCTCCTGCGCCTGGTGCAGGGCTTTTCCGCCTCGGGCGAGTATGCCGGTGCCTCGGCGTTCCTGGTCGAGTACGCCCCGGCGAACCGGCGCGGACTGTATGCCGCGGTGGTTCCGGCCAGCACCGCCACCGGCCTGCTGCTCGGCTCACTGTTGGCCGCCCTGCTGACCGGCCTGCTGGATGCAGAACAGATGCAGTCCTGGGGCTGGCGCATTCCCTTCGTGCTGGCGGCCCCGATGGGCCTGATCGGACGCTACATCCGTACGAAGCTGGAGGACTCGCCGGCCTTCAAGGAGCTGGCCCAGGAGGACGAGGTCATCAAGGCGCCGGTCAAGTCCCTGTTCCGCGACCACTGGCGCCGCCTGGTGCTGGCCGCCGGCGCGGTGCTTTTGAACGCGGTCGGCTTCTACGTCATCCTGTCCTACATGCCCACCTACCTGTCCCAGGAGCTGGGACTCGATGAGACGGCGTCCTACGTCGCCACCACGGTGGCGCTGGTGACCTACATCGGCTTCATCTTCATCACCGGGATGCTTTCGGACAAGTTTGGGCGCAAGCGGGTCCTGATGAGCGCCTCGATCCTCTTTGTCCTGTTCACGGTGCCGGCGTTCATGCTGCTGGACACCGGCAACTTCCTGCTGATCATCCTCGTGCAGATCCTGCTCGGCGCCATGCTCACCCTGAACGACGGCACCCTGCCCAGCTACCTGGCCGAAATGTTCCCCACCCGGGTGCGCTACTCCGGGTTCGCGGTTTCCTTCAACCTGTCCAACGCATTGTTCGGCGGCACCGCACCGTTCATGGCAACCCTGCTGATCGCCGCCTCCGGCAACCTGCTGGCCCCGGGCTGGTACCTGATGGCCGCGGCCGTGGTTTCCCTGATCGCCGTCGCCTGCTCCGTGGAGACCAGCCGCAAGCCACTGACCTAAGCACGCCCATTTCAATTCGCATCCGAACTGCGCACCGCCAGCCGGCGGTGCGCAGTTCGCCGTTTCAGCGGCCAAGAACGCCCGGTCGCATTCCCCCGGGAGCGGACCCAGGCGCGGCGCACTTCACGCTTTGCCGCAGTGTCCACCGAATGGAAAACCGCGGGAAACTTCTTGACTGTGAGGCACGGCACACATAGCGTTAAGCAACAGTGTTGCGATAGGCGCAACTGATAAACCTACCGATGGCGGTGGACAGTGACCCAGAACGACCAACTCAAAACACCAAACCCGACGGCCTCGGCCGTCCGCAACCCGGCCTCCTCTTCAGCTTCCGTGGCCGATGCCGCGGGAAACGGAGCCATTGACGGGGCCACCCGGCGCAAAGTAGTCGCCGCAAGCTTCATCGGCAACTTCGTGGAGTGGTTCGACTATGCCGCCTACGGCTACCTGGCAGTGACCATCGCGGCGGTCTTCTTCCCCAGCGACGACAGGCAACTGGCCCTGCTGATGACCTTTGGTGTTTTCGCCATCTCCTTCCTGGTCCGTCCGCTGGGCGGATTCGTGTGGGGACACCTCGGCGACCGAATTGGTCGCAAGGAGGCACTGAGCTGGTCAATCCTGCTGATGTCCGGGGCCACCTTCTGCATCGCCCTGCTGCCGGGCTACGCCAGCATCGGCATCGGCGCCCCGCTCCTGCTGCTGGCCTTGCGCCTGGTCCAGGGGTTCTCCGCCTCCGGTGAGTATGCCGGCGCGGCGGCCTTCCTGGTCGAATACGCCCCGGCGAACCGGCGCGGACTGTATGCCGCGGTGGTTCCGGCCAGCACCGCCACGGGCCTGTTGCTCGGATCGCTGATGGCAGCCCTGCTCACTGGCCTGCTCCAGGCGGATCAGATGGAGTCCTGGGGCTGGCGGCTGCCCTTCCTCCTGGCCGCACCGATGGGCCTGATTGGACGCTACATCCGCACCAAGTTGGAGGACTCCCCTGCTTTCCGGGCAATGGCCGAGGAAGAAAACGACGCCCCGACCTCTCCGGTCAGCTCGCTGTTCCGCGAGCACTGGCGGCGCCTGCTGCTGGCCGCCGGTGCGGTGCTTTTGAACGCGGTCGGCTTCTACGTCATCCTCTCCTACATGCCCACCTACCTCTCCGAAGAGCTGCACCTGGACGCCACTCGTTCCTACCTGGCCACGACGGTGGCGCTGGTGACCTACATCGGCTTCATCTTCATCACCGGCATGCTTTCGGACAAATTCGGGCGCAAGCGGGTCCTGATGAGCGCCTCGGTGCTGTTCGTCCTGTTCACCGTGCCGGCGTTCATGCTGCTGGACAACGGCAACTTCCTGTTGATCATCCTGGTCCAGATCGCCCTGGGAGCCATGCTGACCCTGAATGACGGCACCCTGCCCAGCTATCTGGCCGAAATGTTCCCCACCCGCGTGCGCTACTCCGGTTTCGCGGTCTCCTTCAACCTGTCCAACGCATTGTTCGGCGGCACCGCACCGTTCATGGCGACCCTGCTGATCGCCGCCTCCGGCAACCTGCTGGCCCCGGGCTGGTACCTGATGGCCGCGGCCGTGGTTTCCCTGATCGCCGTCGCCTGCTCCGTGGAGACCAGCCGCAAGCCACTGACCTGAGGATCATCGCCGGGGAACCTGCCACTGCACCGCCTAGGATATTGAGTCAGGAACCCTCAGCTAGCCAGGAGAAGTGATGACCGCGGTAAACAAGGAGTCGCGCAGCAGCGCACGCACCCCGGGAAGCGATTCGCGCGGCGCCTCGGTGATCGTGAACGTGGTGGATGTGCTGCGCTGCTTTACCACCGAGCGGCCGGAGGTCGGGGTCACCGACATTGCCGCGGAGGTGGGACTGCACAAGTCCAGTGTCTCGCGGATCCTGGCCACCCTGGAGCAGGAACGGATCGTGGAACGCGACCAGGAAACCCGCAAGTTCCGCCTGGGGCTGGGCCTGATCGCCATCACCGGGCCGTTGCTGGCGAATCTGAACGTGCGGCGGGTGGCCTACCCGGTGCTCAACGAGCTGTGTGAGCGCAGCGGGGAAACCGCGGTGCTCAACATCTGGGACGGCGGCGAATCGGTGTCCGTGGAGCAGATCCCCTCCAAGCGCAACGTGAAGCACACTTCCGTGATGGGCAGCCGCTACGCCACCGGGCTCAGCGCCACCGTGCAGATGTTCCTGGCCCACGAAACCCGGGACCAGGCCCTGGAGCTGATCGACTCCGGAGCCATCAGCCTTCCCGCACAAACCGACACCGGGGAATACCTCAAACGCCTGCAGTCGGCCCGCGAAGCGGGATTCGCCATCAACTACGGGGAAACCTCACAGGATGAGGTGGGCGTCGCGGCACCGGTTTTCGACCACCGCGGCCAACTGGTGGCATGTGTCATGATCGCCGCTCCCTACTATCGGGTGAGCACCGAGGTTCTGCAGGACCTGACACGCCAAACCATGCGGGCAGCAGCCGAAGTCAGCGTGCGCCTGGGACACCTGCCCGGAACCTGAGACGCACCGCCAACGATGTGGAGGAACCATGTTCGAAGTCCGGGGTGAGAACGAATTCGACTACCAGCTGCACGGCGGCAGCAGTATGCGCCTGCAGCACCATTTTGGCGGCAACACCGGCATGGCAGTGGCCATCCAGACCTGGATCATCCCGCCCGGCGGCCATGAGGGGTTCCACACACACGACCAAGACCTGCCCCTGGAGGAGTTCTATCAGGTCATCGAGGGCAGCGCCAAAATGCGGGTGGGCGATCAGCTGCATCTACTCAATCCCGGCGACAGCGTCTTGGCCCCCTCGGGGGTGCCGCACGACCTGAAGAACATCGGGCAGGGCGACCTGCGGGTGCTCGTGGTGTGGGGTCCACCGGCCAGCTTTGACCTTTCCTCCTTCGGCTCCCACCGGAAGGACGGCGCGCTGCGCAACCGGCCCCCGCGGGCGACGTAGGCCAAGCGTCGCATTACCCGGGCCGCGCCCGCCCTACGCACCGCGGCAGGGCACCTTGGCCCGGTTTTCCAATGGTGCGCCCCGCTTCCCAGCCACCGCGCCATCGCAAGTGGGACGCCCCATCAGCTGGGCAGACCCCGCGGGCCTGGTCGTCCATCTCCGTCTTCGGGTCCTAGGCCCACGCCTGGGCTGCACCCCATGTCAGCCGCTTCCCCTTCCCGTGGGGCGCCGCGTTTATCCGCGTCTGGCTTTGCCCTTTCCGAAGGGCTCAGGACCACCGGCTCCTCCGGCCGCACTTTGCTGCCCTCCCCCTTCCACGCCCGGCCTTCGCGCATGAGTTTGATGGGTCAAACTTTTAAGTTGGCTTAATCGAAACTTTAAGTAAGAATGTTTGAGGTGCGTCGCGGTGAGATGCGCACTGCCCCGTCCTGGGTCCCGATGTTCTGCAACCACGGAGGTTTCAATGACGCTCAGAGCGACCCCCGACAGCCGCGTTTCCCCGCCCGATCTGGCTCCGGAAGACTCCCCCAACCTCATCTACTTTTCCAGCGTCTCGGGGAACACGCGGCGTTTCGTCGAAAGACTGGGAATGCCGGCGGCCCGTATCCCCCTGCGGCCGCGGCTGGAGGGCATGTTGCACGTCAACCGGCCCTTCGTACTCATCGTGCCCACCTACGGGGGTGGCTCGCGGTCCCGGGCCCTGCCCCGACAGGTGGCCCAGTTCCTGAATGTCCCCCGCAACAGGTCACTGCTGCGCGGTGTCATCACCGCCGGCAACACGAACTTTGGCCAGGACTACTGCCTGGCGGGCACCGTCGTGGCCGAAAAGTGCGGCATTCCGGAGCTCTACCGCTTTGAGCTGCTGGGCACGCCCCACGATGTGGCGCGGGTCCGCGAGGGACTCACCCTGTTCTGGAGCACCCAACCCACCGACCCCGAGGACTGAACCGCGGCGTCAGCAACGTTGTCGACCACGGACCGGAACCCATCACGCCGGTCCACCGCCCCACCGAGAAAGGCCAACCACCCATGCAAGAACGACTGCTCGAACCGGAGCTGAGCACCGTATCGGTCACCCCGCCGGAATACCGCAGGAATCCTGCGGCCCGGCTCCGGCCTATCAACTGGAACCGCGTGCAGGACGAGAAGGACCTGGAGGTCTGGCTGCGGTTGACCGCCAACTTCTGGCTGCCGGAAAAGGTGCCGTTGTCCAACGACCTGCCGGCCTGGAAATCCCTCAGCGAGCTGCAGCGCACCCAGACCATGCGGGTGTTCACCGGTTTGACGATGCTCGACACCCTGCAGGCCACCGTCGGGGAGATCTGCCAGATTCAGGACGGGCGCACCGAACACGAGCAGGCGGTGTACACGAACATTGCGTTCATGCAGTCGGTGCATGCCCGCTCCTACTCCAGCGTCTTCTCCACGCTCTCGGACACCCCGCGAATCGATGCGGCCTACCGGTGGGCGGTGGACAACGACCTGCTGCAGCAGCGCTGCAAGTCCGTGATGGCGCACTATTACGGGCAGGACGCGCTCAAGCGCAAGGTGGCCTCCACGCTGCTTTCCTCGCTGCTGCTCTACGCCGGGTTCTACCTGCCGCTGCACTACTCCGTGCATGCCACGCTGACCAACACCGCGGACATGATCCGGCTGATCCTGCGGGACAAGGCGATCCACGGCTACTATTCCGGGTACAAGTACCAGCGCAGCCTCGCCGAGCAGGACGCGGGGCGCCAACGCGAGATGCACCAGTTCACGCAACAGCTGCTTCAGGACCTCTACGAACTGGAGCTGCGCTATTCCGCCCAGCTCTACGAGCCGCTGGGGCTCATGGATGACGTGGCGGTCTTCGTGCGCTACAACGCCAACAAGGCGATGATGAACCTGGGGTACCCGGCACCGTTCAGCGCCGCGGAAACCGCGGTGAACCCCACCATCCTGGCGGCGCTGTCACCGGGATCGGAGGAGAACCATGACTTCTTCTCCGGTTCGGGCTCCTCCTACGTCATTGGACGCGCCGAGGACACCCACGACGCCGATTGGGAATTCTAGCGGCTATGACCGCCGGGCATGCCCGGCGGCCCTAGCCGCTATCCTCCGAAGCCGGGGGCCAGGGCGGCCACCCACGGCAGGAGCGCGGCCAGCACCACAACCAGCAGCCCCACCGCGCCCAGAAGCTGGCGCTGCCCGGAGGCGGGCAGCGTCTGCCCGGGCGGATAGGTGACCGATACGGCGAAGGCCACCCGCGGCGGGGAGGCGATGATCGCCACCGAGCCGGCCACGTTTTGCCCAGCCAGCAGAATCAGCGGGCTGCTGCCCAGCTGGTTCGCCGCGGTGACCGTGGCGGTGGAAAACATGGCCGCCGCCCCGGTGTTGGAGCCGGTCAAGTAGCCGCCCAGCGCGCCGATCAGCGGCACCAGCAGGGTGAAGCCACCGCCCAGGGACGCGGCGGTGCTGGCCAGCTGTTCGGCCATGCCGTTGGCGGACATCAGCGATCCGAGCAGCATGTACAGCAAGGTCACCAGGGCGACGCTCTGCCAGCGTCCCCAGACGACCGGCCACACCTCGTGCAGCATCCTGCGCGGCCAGCGCAGCAGCAGCACGGTGATCAGGACCGTGAGGTTCAGCCAGAGCGCCGGGTTGGTCCCGATCTTCCCGCTCCCACCGGCCAGGGCCACCGCCAGGTTTGAGAGCACCAGCCCGCCTACCAGGATGGCGTAGGGCAGCAGCGCCCGGCCCAGCCGCCAGATCGAGGGCAGCGGCCCACCACGGCGCAGCCGCCACAGCGTCACCGCGATGACCCAGCCGCTGGCCAGCACCCCGGCCAGCGGTGGGCCAAAGAAGTAGTTCGCCGCGATCAGCACCAGCCATTCACCCAGCAGCAGCAACACGACGAAGCCCGCCTGCCCCCAGCCGATGCGGCGCTGGTTGAGCCCGATGATCAGGGCCGCGTTGATGACCAGCACCGGCAGGCTGAGCACCGCGCTCCACACGCCCAGGCCGGTGAAGTCAACCTGACCCAGTTCGGCGGCCACCAGGGTACCGGGCCCCAGCGATCCCCAGGGCACCAACACCAATCCCAGCATTCCGGTAACCACCGCCCGCGCCGGGCTCAGCCCGAAGCCGACCAGCAGCGGGGCGGTGATCACCACGCCCAACCCAAAGCCGGTCACCGATTCCATGAAGGGGGTGACCCCCAGGGCGATGAGCAGCAGGGTGGTCAGCCGATCCCCGGAGGTTTCGGTGGCCCGCAGCCATCGGGAAATTACCGCCTGTCCGCCGCTGCGGGCGGAAACCTCGGTCAGTCCCACCCCACCGAGCAGAATGAAGATCACCGTCAGGGTGGTTGGCCCCATGGCCGTGCCGACCTCGGCCGCGGCCGGGGAGGAGAGCGGAAAGGCAAGCCAGGTGCCGATGACGGCGGTGGCCAGGGCCGCCAGCGCAGCGCGGGTCGGCGAGACGCGCAGCACCAGCAGGGCAATGACCAGCACGATCGGGGCCAACGCCACCGTGAAGTTCAGCAACGGCCCACCCCCGGGCGCCGTTCCGGTTGCCCGGCCACCGACCGGACGCGCGTTTCACCCCCGTGGGCTTGGCGGGCGGGTCTGGCTCGGGCGGGGGACGGTGTGGGCATGGGCTCAAGCTATCATCCGCGGCAAGCCAGGCGTGCGCAGGCTGAGGGTCGGTCGTGCACGCGTGGCATTGGGGGCTGGACGCGTGCACGGCCGGGATGGTCAGGCGCTGAATCACTCGGATCCGGCGCGGGCCGCTTAGGCCTCGAAACGCAGCAGCACCTTGCCCGATGCGGCTGAGTTGCGCGCAGTCTCGAACGCCTGCAGCGCATCGGCCAGCGGGTATTCGTGGGTGACGGCGGCGTCGATGTTCAGCGAGCCGTCGGCCAGGGCGGTGAGCACCTGGTCGATCTCGTCGTTGAAGCGGAAGGAGCCGACCAGCTCCAGCTCACGGGTGATCGCCAGTGAGATCAGGGCAGGCTGTTCCCCGGAGGGCAGCAGCCCCACCATGACGACCCGCCCGCCGCGCACCGCACCGCGCACGGCCGAGGCCAGCCCGCGGTGGTTGCCGGTGGCCTCGATGACCACGTCCGCGTGGACCTGGGCGATCTCTTCGGCCTGATCGGCGCGCAGCGTGCGGTGCGCGCCCAGTTCGGTGGCGATCTGCAGCGGCTTGTCGTGCATGTCCACCGCAATGATCTCCCGGGCCCCGGCCCGCTTGAGCACCGCGACGCTCAGCGCACCGATGGGTCCGGCGCCGATGACCAGCACCCGGCGGCCGGCCACCTCACCGGCCCGGGAGACCGCATGCCAGGCCACGGCGGCCGGTTCGGCCAGCGCGGCGGCGCGCAGCGTCAACCCCTCGGGCAGGGCCCGCAGCATCCGGGCCGGGAGGTTCACCCGGGTGGCGAAGGCGCCCTCGGTGTGCGGGAAGC
>NZ_JAVGCZ010000061.1:0-15990 GCF_052928425.1 Glutamicibacter sp. BSL13 | reverse complement strand
GGTAGCGCACCGGCGGGGGTGGGCGCTACAACCGTTTCAGGTCACTGGTGGCCGGACCCTCCAGCCGCCGGCCCTGGGCGCTGAACCGCGACCCGTGCAGCGGGCAGTCCCAGGTGTTCTGCGCGGCATTCCACTGTAGGATCCCGCCCAGGTGGGTGCAGACCCCGGAAAGCCGGCAGGCATCCGGGTCCTGCGGGTTCTCGGCCACCACCTGGCGCCCCTGGCGGTGCACGCCGGGGCGGTCCCGGGTCTGCTGCGGGTTGGTGGGGGCCGCAAGCGTGCGCGCCCAGTCGGTGAGCAGCAGCCGGGCCACGGTGGCGTTCATGCTGGCCGCATCCAGCCACGCGCCGGGGGACCGGTTGCCGGAGCTCAGCTTCCGGGCCCAGGGCAGATTCCCGCCCAGGATGTCGGAGGACAGGCGCAGGGCGGCGGCCACCGCATTGGTCATGCCCCACTTGTTGAACCCGGTGGCCACATGGATCTGCCCGCCGCTGCCGGACATGGTGCCCACGATCGGCAGCGCCCCGGCCGCCCGGTAGTCCTGCGCGGACCAGCTGTCGGTGCGTTCGGTGACCGGCAGCTGGTCGCGCGCCCACCGGTCCAGCTCGCGTTCCGCCGCGGCCGGGTCCCCGCGGCCCACCCGGTGGCCGTGGCCACCGACCAGCAGCAGCGGGCCGGTCATGTCCCGGGCGGTGCGGATGGAGTACCCGGCCGAGTCGATGGCCAGGAACATGCCCTCGGGGGCCTGCGCCCCGTCCCGCACCCGGTAGGCCAGGGCGTAGGAGCGGTTCGGCTCCAGCCGGGCGAAGTGCCCGCCACGGTCCAGCACCGGGGTGCCGGTGGCCAGCACCAACTGATCCGCGTACAGGTTGCCGGTGGGGGTCTGCACCCGGATCGGCGCCCCCTGTCCGGCCTTGAGCATCCGGGTGTGCTCAAAGATCTTCCCGCCGCGGCTGCGCAGTTCCTCGGCCAGCAGGCCCAGCACCCGCATCGGATCCAGCTGCGCCTGTTCGGGCAGGCGCAGCGCCCCGGCCACCTCGAACGGCAGCGGCACCTGGCCACCGGGCAGTTCCTCCACCATCACCCCGGCCTCACCGCTGGCCGCCGCCTCGGCCCGCAGCCGGGGCAGCGATGCGCGGCGCAGTGCGAAGGTGTACGCGTCCTGGTGCTCCACCTGCACCGAGTTCTCTTCCAGATAGCGCAGCAGCCAGGACTGCCCCTCCCGGTTCGCCTCCACATAGGCCCGCAGCGCCGGAATCGACTGGCGGCGGCGGATCTGCTGCAGCGTGCCGCCCTGCAGCAGGCTCAGCTTGGCGGTGCTGTGCCCGGTGGTTCCGGCGCCCACCGTCTGCGCCTCGATCACCGCCACCTGCAGCCGCGCCCGGCTGAGCAGCACCGCCGTGGTCAGCCCGGTCAGCCCGGCCCCCACCACCACCACGTCGTAGCGTCCATCGGATTCGAAGTCATCGGTGTTGATCTGCGCGCTGGTGCGCTGCCATGTCGAGGTCATGATCCCTCCTGAAGGATTGGGTTGCTCGGGCCCGTCACATGTCGATGCCCCGACCGTAGCCACGCACGCACCAACACCCAACCCCTCCAAGGGACTTTGAAGCTGGGGATGGCGGAGTACTCCTACGCAATCGCGAGCGCAGAAAGTACCAAGCTCGCTTTGAAAACTCATAGATGTCCATGGGTGGCGCGTCATATGACGAATTGTGCGGTCATATTGATCCGTCCCAGTGTCATGAAATCCGGTGTTTCAGGGTTTTGCTACGACTCATTTCCTTCTGAGTCCGTCGGTGAAGGAGAGGCTTACGGCCCGCCAAACCGAAGTGGTGGAATCGAAGAACACCATCCAGAGCGGCCGAGAGACCTGGCTCGTCGACGCCGCAGCAAGTCCGCTGTACGCGGATAGTGCTACTGCCAGGTTCGATGGAACTGGGATGACCTGTGCGCAGTGCGGTGCATCCCGGAATTCCTCGGCAACAAGTACGACCAAAAGAGAGGATTTCCGTGACGCGCTCCGTGAAAACCATGGCCCAGATCGTAGGCATCGGGTTGGCTGCGACTACCTTGCTCTCCGCGTGCTCCCTCAAGGAGCCCGTTAGGCCAGCGAGTGCTCCGATCGCCAAGGAGGACATCAAGCCCGTTGCGCAGGCAGAGGTGGCTGATGCGCCTTCCCTGGAAGGCAAAACGGTGGGTATCGCAGCCAAGGATATTGTTCACGACTTCAGCCGAACTGTGTACGAAGAACTACAGGCCAAGATCGGGGAGCTGGGCGGCGAGGTGATTGCGACGCAGGCGGAAGCCAAGGACGACAAACACGTTGCCGACATCGAGAACCTCATCGCTCAATCGCCGGATGCGATCGTGGTGATCCTAGGTGACGCGCAAACGCTGACTCCTGCCCTGGCGAAGGTGGATGAGGCAGGAATCGACCTGTTCACCGTGGATTTTCAAAGTGAGTACTCGAAGAACAACGTCACCAGTGATAACTGGAACATCGGCACGACCTTGGCGCGCACTCTTGCTGAAGACATCGACGGGCAGGGGCGGATTCTCGCATTCAACGGCTTTCCCGGAGTGACTCCATGCCGGATCCGTTACGAAAGCCTCAAGCTCGTGCTGCAGGAATATCCAGAGATTCAGATCATTGACCCTGAACTGCAGGACAAATATGAGGGAACGATCGAGGATGCCAAGAAACAGGTTCAGGACCAGCTACGCCGATTGCCGGAGGGCGAGATCGATGCGGTTTGGTCGTGCTGGGACATGCCCCTGATAGGGGCTGCCCACGCGGTGGATACCTCGAAAGACGCCGACATCGGACTGTACGGAGTAGATGCCGAGCCTGGTGCCCTGGACCTGATCGCCAATCCGGAAAGCTCATATCGCTTCACCGTTGCTCAACCCACGGCTCAGATGGCTGCCCAATCGGCGGTGAACGTCGCGAAGTACCTTGCCGGCCAAACCAGCGAGGTCCCCAAGACGAGTTATGTGGATCCGGTGTTCGTCACCAAGGACAACGTGGAACAGGTGCGCAATGAGCTCGGGATCTGACCTCCTTCTAGAAATGCGGGGAATCACCAAGTCCTTTGGAGCCGTGACCGTGCTCGACCGGGTGTCGCTGAGCCTTCGCAGCGGTGAAGTCTTGGGACTGGTTGGGGAAAATGGTGCCGGAAAATCTACCTTGATCAAGATCCTCACGGGCCTCTACACCCTGGACTCCGGCAGCATCCAGCTGGATGGAGAGCCGGTTTCCATTACTCGTCCGGCGGATGCCGAAGCGAGGGGTATCCGGGTTATTCATCAGGACCGGCACCAGGCCGGACGGCTCACCGTCGCCGAACAGCTATACCTAGGCTCGGAGGTCTTGGGAAGCAGCTGGCGACGAGTTCGCGAAGAACAACAGCGCGCCACCGCCGACATTCTGCGTTGCACGGGTCAAAAGATTGATGGGGCCGCGTTTGTCGAGGAGCTGAGTGTCTCTCAACAGCAGCTGATACAGATCACCCGAGCCGTCCTCACCGGGCCGAGGATCTTGATACTGGACGAGCCCACGGCGCCTTTGGCAGCGGAGGAAGTGCGCCAGTTATTCGGTACCATTGCGCACTTGCGTGAGACGGGTGTGGGAATCATCTTCATCTCGCACTATTTGCAGGAACTGCGCGAAATCACTGATCGAATCACCGTGTTGCGTAATGGTCAGAATGCTGGCGATGCCTGCTTCAACGCCGGTGACACCATAGACGACGTCGTGCAGCTGATGGTTGGCTCCGCCGTTTCCGAGTTCGAGTCGGGGCGCCAATCTCGTCGCTGGCTCTCGGAAGAACCTGCATTGGTTCTGAAAAATGTTGGGATTCCAGGCCAGCTCAGCAACATCAACTTGGAAGTGCACCCTGGTGAAATCGTCGGTGTGACAGGTCTTGTCGGTTCTGGGATTGAATCCCTGGCTGATGCCGCTACGAGCAGGACGAAGGCCCACGGCACCATCTGCCTGTGGGGTCAGCGAATCCGGTCCATGGCTGATTTTGTTTCCCGTGGCGGCGGCTACGTTCCAGCTGACCGCCGGGATGACGGGATCTTCATACGCAACACAGTCCGAGAAAACATAGCCGCAGCGAGCCTCAAATCCTTGGGGCGACGGCTGGGATTCACTGCGCTGTCCCGCGAGCGCGAGCAGGCTAGAACGTTGATCCACAAGCTGGACGTCCGGCCGGCGGACCCCGAAGCCGTGGCTTCCCAGCTCTCCGGAGGCAACCAGCAGAAGGTTGTTCTTGGAAAGTGGCTAGCTCACGGAGCCCGCGTCCTGGTCTTGGACCAGCCCACTGCAGGGGTTGACGTCGGAAGCCGTGCAGAGATCTATCGCCAAATCAATGAACTCGTTGATCAGGGCGCTGCCGTACTGGTTGTCACCGTTGATCTAGAGGAACTGGTAGGTATCGCCGACCGTATCGCGGTGCTCTACCGGGGGCAGATCCTCGGGCAGCTGCCCGGTGCGTCGACAACAACGGATCAAGTGCTTCGCCTGGCCTCCGCCGGGGACACCTCTCTCGACTCACAGGAGCAGGTAAACGCATGAGCATTCAGACACTTCAGAAAACTTCGTCAGAAAGTGGACGCTCAGAGCGTCTGTCGACCATTGCCTTGCGCAGATGGTTCGGCTACGCGGCACTGGGCGCCGTCCTGCTGGTTTTTGTTCTGGGATCCCCATATTTTCTAAGCGGACAGAACCTCGCCACAATCCTGAGCCAAGCAGCAGTTACAGGCATCGCCGGGGTGGGGTTGGCCGTGGTCATCATCAACGGTGGTGATGACGTGCTCAACGGGGGCATCGACTTATCCAACGGTGCCGTCGCTGGTCTTGCGGGAATGACGACAGCGCTACTCAGTGCGCACGGACACTCGGCTATCGTCGCAGTGGCTGGCGGTATAACCGTGGCGCTAATCATTGGTTCCGTAAATGGAGTGTGTGTGCTCCTGGGATTGCGACCGCTACTGGCCACCTTGGCCACGATGGGCATCGCAACTTCCCTGGAATTGGTGCTGAGCCAAAACATCAAGATCGGACTTGAAGACCCTTTCCTCATTGCACTACGAGACGCTTCGTGGCTCGGCATCCCCATCGCGGCATGGGTTCTCTTTGCCGTGGGGATGCTCGGATGGTGGGGCTTCGGACGTACTCGGTGGGGTGTGAACTGTTACGCGACAGGACAGAATCCCGTCGCAGCAGAAGTCTGCGGTGTATCGCCCAAGCGCTACCGATTCGGCAGCTACATTATTGGGTCTGCGCTCGCCGGCGTAGCTGGTGTGCTGCTATTGACCCGCCTTTCGGCGGCCGTGCCGGGCATTGGCACGCAAATTCTGCTCGACATCATCTTGGTTGCCTACATGTCGACGATTTTCTCCCGACGTCGTCTGGTCTCGGTGCCGGGTACGGTCCTCGCAGCCCTCTTCGTGGCCGCCCTGGGCAACGGATTGACGTTGTTGGGAGTGGCGAGCCAGTGGGTGAGCGGAGCCAAGGGTGCATTGATCCTCTTGGTCTTGGCGAGCATGACCCTACGTGGAAGGAGCCGGGTATGAGCACGAGTCAAACATTGGAACGCGTAAACGCTGTCGGCCAGGGAACCCCAACGTTCGCGGGTAGAACAAAGGCAAGTACCTGGAGCCCGTCTCGTTTGATCGCTCCGGCGGCCCTGGGCCTGATCTTGCTGACCTTCTCGGTTCTATCCCCGGTATTTCTCACGGTTGGAAACCTCGTGGGCATCCTGGGGCAGGTCTCGCTGCTGGCGATGGTGGCGGTTGGTTTGACCGTAGTCGTCCGGGCTGGGGGAATTGATCTGTCCGTTGGTGTGTCCCTGGACCTCGGGGCACTGGCCAGCGCCTGGCTGATAGCCGACGGCTACCGGGCCTGGGTTGCAGTTGTTGGCGGACTGCTAATCGCACTCGTTGTTGGAGTGGTCAATGCCCTACTCATCGTTGCCTTGCGGATTCCCGCTTTCCTTGCCACTTTGAGTATTTGGTTCGTCGGAACAAGCGCCCAACAGCTGCTTACCGGTGGTGGCGCTCCGATCTACTTGTCGGCCCCTCGTGTTCCAGAAGGTTTCGCGGTGCTAGGCCGCGGGTACTTCTTGGGTGTAGATGCCGCTGTCATAAACACCGCCGCCGTCGTGCTTGGCGTGGGGCTGCTGATTGGAATTACCCGCTACGGACGAACTCTTACATTGACCGGGGAACAACCAAGCGCGGCTCGCATCAGTGGCTTGCGGACCGCGCCATTACTGGCCAGTGCGTATGTTTTTTGTGCGTTGATTTGCGGCTTTGCCGGGGTCATTCTTGCTGCACGAACTAATGGATATGTCCCTGCCAGCGGCCAGGCCTATCTGATGGATGCCATCGGCGCCGTCTTTATCGGCGCGACATTGAGTAGGTTCGGCAGAGTATCGGTGCCCGGCACGATTGTTGGAGTCCTGATCTTTGCCTTGCTCAACAATGGCATGAATCTCTTGGGTCTCCCATTCTTCTGGCAGGGACTCGGCCGCGGCATCGTACTTTTGGCCATCCTCCTACTCGGGGTTTTGCTGCAACACTCCAACAACGCCTCCGCAACGCATTGGACGCGTTGGCTTCGCACCACCAAATCGTCTTAGAAGGGAAACAGCATGAGCAACAGAATTCACTTGAACGCCTTTGACATGACGTGTGTGAGCCACCAGAGCCCAGGCTTGTGGAGGCACCCGGAGAACCGGGCTGATGAGTACAACAGCCTTGAATACTGGGTAAGTTTGGCCCAAACCTTGGAACGCGGAGGGTTTGACGCCCTTTTCCTTGCCGACGTATTGGGAATCTACGATGTATACCGCAATTCCAGCGCGCCGGCCCTGTTGGATGCCGATCAGGTACCGCTGAACGATCCCTTTATGCAGGTCTCGGCCATGGCTGCTGCAACACAGCGTTTGGGATTCGCGGTCACCGCGGCCCTCACGTATGAGCAGCCCTACGCACTGGCCAGGAAATTTTCGTCCCTTGACCATCTGACGCGAGGGCGTATCGGCTGGAATGTCGTAACCAGCTACCTTGAGTCAGCTGCCCGCAATCTTGGTCTTCACCGACAGCTGGATCATGATGCCCGCTACGATATTGCCGACGAGTTCATGGATGTGGTCTACAAACTTTGGGAAGGCTCTTGGGAGGAAGGCGCTGTCATCAAGGACCGCTCCCGAGGCATCTACACCGACCCAACGAAAGTCCATCCCGTCAACCACCACGGCAAGTACTTTGACGTGCCTGGTATTCACCTCAGCGAACCGTCCCTGCAGCGAACTCCGGCAATTTTCCAGGCAGGAGCCTCACCTCGCGGTCGACGCTTCGGCGCTCGGCATGCCGAAGGCATCTTCCTGAATTCGATCAACACAGCTGTAACGCGCCGTCAGACCGATGCGATTCGTGAGGAGCTTGAAGAAGCAGGTCGTTCACGAAACGACGCGAAGATCTACGCATTGATTACAACCGTAGTAGCCGACTCTGATGCCAAGGCGGAACGCCTTTATCGCGAGTACCAGCAGTATGTCTCCCGCGAGGGTGCCATGACTTTCTACGGAGGCTGGTCGGGCCTGGACCTAAGCCGTTACGCGTCCGAGGAAGAGCTCAAGTATCTAGACACCAATGCCGCGCGTTCAGCATTGTCGATCTTTACCACTGCAAACCCCGGTAAATCGTGGACGCCGAATTCCATCGCCGACTACTTGGGGATCGGTGGGATCGGACCTGTGCTTGTCGGGTCCGCCGAAACCGTCGCCGACGAAATCGAACGTTGGGTGGATGAGTCAGGGCTAGACGGTATCAACCTCGCCTACGCAATCACCCCGGGTTCATTCGAACAGTTCACTGATCTCGTTGTTCCGGAACTTCGCAAACGCGGAAGGACCTGGAGCGACTACGAAGGTTCGACCCTGAGGGAATACGTTGCCGGATCCGGAAATCTCAGAGTTAACGACCAACATCCAGCAGCTGCTTACCGAGGCGCCTACACCAACCAGCCATCGGCCGCCGATAGCAAGGCCAGCCCGACACCCGAAATCGTTCTGACCGGCAAGAACTAGCATCAGAGTGGTACTCCATGACAAGCACCAACATCGCACAGGCGACGTTGCCCCGGACCCCGTTTGAAGGGTATGCCTCAGAGGAGGAAATTAACCATTGGGCAGCAGTCGCGCAACAGGTAGCCCACACTCTCGCACTCGATGTCCTAGATCGAGACAGAGCGAATAATCAGCCACGAGCCGAGGTGCAATTGCTACGGTCTTCGGGCTTGCTGAATCTGCTGGTGCCAAAGCAATATGGCGGAGCCGGTGGACACTTTGAGACAGCGTTTCAAGCCGTCCGCATTTTGGCTTCCGTTGATGGTTCCATTTCACAGCTGTTGGCGTACCACTACTTCAACCAGACGGGGATCGCGTTCTACGCCGCTCCCGAACAGCAGGAAAACTGGTGGCGCTTGACGGCAGAAGGCGGATGGCTCTGGGGCGATTCAGTCAATCCAGTCGATCCGTCGCTAAAACTCACGTATCACGGAAACGGATACGTTCTTTCCGGACACAAGCGTTTTTGCACCGGTTCAGGTGTTGGTGACGTGATCATCATCAATGCCGTGGTCGATGGCGGGCCGAAGCACGGGCAGGATCTTGCTTTTGTCATTGAGGCTGACCGCCAAGGAGTGGAATTGCTTGATGACTGGGATCATCTCGGGCAACGGCTGACGGCTTCCGGATCGGTCAAGTACCACGACGTGCAGATCACGGACGATGACGTTCTGGGTGTCGTCACCGATGAGCCGATCTCCACCCTGCTCACGCCCGGGGTGCAGCTTGGCTTTGCCAACTTCTACCTTGGAGTGGCTGAGGGAGCGTTAGCCCACGGTCGCCAGATCCTGCTGGAGCGCAAGAATGCGTGGCTCTTTTCAGATGCCGAAACCTATTCCCGTGATGCAATTTTCCAGCGGACGATTGGGGAGCTGAAAGCGCGTACGGCAGCAGTGGCGGCGCTGGCGGAGAAACTGAACCGCCGCTATGACCGCGAGGTCGGACGTTCTGCGGATCTGACCGCTGAGCAACGATGGGATTTCGCAGCGGCCATCGCTGAATTGAAAGTTGTCTCCACAGAGGTCGGAATCGAAGTGGCAAACCGCATCTACGAGGTGACGGGGGCTAGCTCAACGAAGAGCGATGTGGGGCTTGACCTGTACTGGCGAAATATCCGCACCCATACCCTTCATGACCCGGTCGACTACAAGAAGATCGAAGTCGGCCAGTATTACCTCCACGGGGACACCCCGCCTCTTTCGTTGTATACCTAAAGTTTTTCGAACCTCTCGGAGGCCGAAACCAACAGATTTTCCAGACTCGTTGGCGCCGTCGTTACCGTTCTCTGGACGGCGCCAACGTTCCACTTCATTCAGGAATTGATGATGACTCTTCAAGCTATTAATGCCAACCGCCTGCAGCGACTGCGCGCCCGCTTCGCGCCAATCTTCGAGTCCATTGCCGCCGGGGCGGTCGAACGCGACCGCACCGGCCAGCTGCCCTTCGCCGAGATCAGGCAACTGGCCGACGCCGGGTTCGGGGCGGTGCGCGTGCCCGAGGCCCACGGCGGCGCCGGAGCGGACCTGGGCGAGCTGTTCGAACTGCTCACCGACCTGGCGGCCGCCGATTCCAACATCGCCCAGGCGCTGCGCGCCCACTTCGCGTTCGTCGAGGACCGGCTGGTGGCCGCCCCCGGGCCGGGGCGTGACCAATGGCTGCGCCGCTTTGCCGGGGGTGAGCTGGTGGGCAACTGCTGGACGGAGGTTGGCGCAGTGACGGTCGGGGACGTGATCACCAAGGTCACCCCGGACGGCCACGGGGGTTTTCGCATCAACGGCACCAAGTACTATTCGACCGGTTCGATCTTCGCGGACTGGCTGGACACCTACGCCGAGCGCACCGACACGGGCCAACGCGTCATCGCCGCGGTGCGGGCGGATCAGGCGGGGATCGCCCTGGCCGATGACTGGGACGGCTTTGGCCAGCGCACCACCGGCACCGGGACCTCGACCTTCACCGACGCGGTGGTCCACGAGGAGGACCTGATCGACTTCGACACCAGGTTCCGCTACCAGACGGCCTTCTACCAGCAGGTGCTGCTGGTGGTGCTGGCCGGCAGCGCCCGCGCGGCCGAACGCGACTTTGCCGCCGAACTGAAGCAGCGCAAACGCACCTTCAGTCATGCGGCCGCGAACCTTGCCAGCCAGGATCCGCAGCTGCTGCAGGTGATCGGTGAGGTTTCCTCCGCCGCCTATGTGGCCACCGCCGCGGTGCAGCGGGTCTCCCGGGCCCTGCAGGAGGCCCATGACACGGCGGTGGGGCTGCACGCGGGCACGGTTATCCAGGCCGAGGACCTGGCGGCCAATGACGCCGCCGAGCTGGCCTCCGCGCAGGCGCAGGTGACCCTCACGCCCCTGACGCTGAACGCGATCACCCACGCCTTTGACGCGCTGGCGGCCTCGGCGACCAGTGTTTCGAAGAACCTTGACCGGCACTGGCGCAATGCCCGGACCGCCGGGAACCACAATCCGTGGGTGTTCAAGGCCCGGCTGATTGGAGACTTGGCGGTCAACGGAACGCAGCTGCCGCGGGTCTGGGCGATTGGCGCATCGAAGTAGAACCCGCAGGCTTTGGCCAGGGGTTCCCACCCGGGCAGCCCGCACCTGTTCTCTTGCGGTGTGATGCGGCGTACAGTGAATTGACAGGGCTCAAGCGATTCGAGTGATCGAGGAGATGATCAGTCATGAGCGCCCACGCTATGCCTGTCAGATACAGGATGCCGTTCAATTTCGCCCAGGTCATCATCGCCGCGTTTGGTGCGGCAGTGTTGTGTGGGTTCGTGTTTTTCGTCAGCGAGGCCGCTGGCGCGTCCATGAAGTTCTCGGGCGGACTGTTCCAGAACCTGGACTTCGTCCATATCCTGCGGTTCACCGCCCCGCCGATCCTGATCCTGGGGCTGTTGACCTTCGTCATCGGCCGCGCCGCACCCCGCTTCTGCCGCATTGCGCAGTGGCTGGGCGTGGCGGTCGCGGTGGTGTCCATCATCGTCCCGATCCTCTTTGCCGAAGATGTGCTCAGCGGGATCGCGTTGGCGCTGATGCACCTGATCGTGGGTGCCTCCTGGTACCTGGCGGTGAACAACTCCAACAAGAAGTACAACGACAAGGAGGCCGCCCAGGCCCTGGCGCCGGCCACGGCCAGCCACTACGGGGCCACCCGGCGCTAGCCCTTGAATACGGCCCAGGCCATGGTGCTGCAGGTTGCAACGCCATGGCCTGGGGTGTGTTTGCGGACTGTGCCCGAAGGCGGCGGCTACTCGGGCCGGGTGTGCGAGTGCGCGGCGGTGCCCGGCAGCGCCTCGACCTCGGTGTCGGCCAGGTCCTGCGGCTGCGCGCCCAGGTTGCCGCGGGTCAGCTTGTTCATGATCATCGCGATCGCGCCATCACCGGTGACGTTAGTAGCGGTGCCAAAGCTGTCCAGGGCGATGTAGGCGGCGAACATCAGGCCGACCTCAACCTCGCCGAAGCCGAGCATCTGGGCCAGCAGGCCGGCGGCCGCGGCGATCGCCCCGCCCGGGACGCCCGGGGCGGCGATCATCATGACGCCGAGCATCAGGATAAAGGGCAGGTAGGCGCCGAAGGAGACGTTCCCGCCGGTCAGCAGCAGCACCGCGATGGAGAAGCAGGTGATCTTGATCATCGAACCGGACAAGTGGATGGTGGCGCACAGCGGCACCACGAACCCGGCCACGGAATCGTTCACGCCGTTCTTCTTCGTCGAATCCAGGGTCACCGGAATGGTGGCGGCTGAGGAGGAGGTGCCCAGCGCGGTGAAGTAGGCGTCGCGCATGTTCCACAGCGCCTTGAATGGGTTGCGTCCGGCGACCGAACCGGCGACGGTGTACTGCAGGATCAGGATGACCAGGGTCAGCCCGAAGGAAACCAGGGCGACCAGCAGGAACTTGGTGATCACGGTGACCGCCGACCCGCTGGCTGACAGGTCCATGAAGATGCCGAAGATGAACAGCGGCAGCGCCGGGACGATGATGCGCCGGATGACGGACTCAATGATGGTGCGGAACTCGACCGCCCCGCGGAAGAGTACCTTGGAGTGGAAGGCGGTTAGGCCCACGCCGATGACGAACGCGAGCACCAGCGCGCTCATCACGTCGATGACCGGGGGCAGGACGATCTCGGTGGCCGAGTCGCCGGCGCTGGCGACGACGGTGATGAACGGGGTGAACCCGGAACCGGACTCCTCCCCAAATTCCTCCAGCCCGCCGCCGGAAAGCGACGGGGTGAACAGCCAACGGCTGACGAAATAGGCTAGCAGACCGGCAATGACGGTAGAACCGTAGGCGATCATCGCGGTGATGCCCAGCCATTTGCCGGCCCCCCTGCCCAGTTCGGCGATGGCCGGCATGACCAGGCCCAGGATGATCAGCGGGACAATGAAGCCTAGGAACCCGGAGAAGATCGAGTTGTAGGTTAGAAACAGCCCACCTAGCCATTCGGGCATGATCGGTCCGGTCACCACGCCAAGGATGATGGCGAGGATGATCCATCCCAGTAGGGGGATCGATTTCAGTATCTTCATGGAGATCCTTCGGTCGTGATGATCGCGGCGCGCAGCGTTGGACTGCAGGTTGTGGTGCAGCCCACGCCCCAGCCATGTTATAGCGTCAAGACCCCTGCTTGAAAGCCGACCGCTCGCGAGCCACCGGCACCTCACGCAAGACAAGAGGGTCGGGGCGGTGGCGCGGACCCTTTTGTCTTGCGGTGTGGTGGTGCGGTTACTGGCTCAGCTTCTTGCGGATGAAGCCCGAGGCCTGGTCGACCACGATGATCAGCACCAGCACAAGGATGATTTGGGTGAGCATCGCATCGAACTGGAAGGACTTGATGGACTGTTTGATCAGCAGCCTGATGCACCGGCCCCCACCAGTCTCAAGCCGATGACCTGCCCATCCGGATGGCCTCGGAAAAGCGTGAGACGATCACGGGGCTGATGCGCCTGGACGGCGGGGAACCGGAGCCCCGGCAGATGGACAAGCCCCTCGAACGCTTCCGGGGACTGCGGCTGAGCTACTACACCCAGAATCCCCCACCGCGCTGCCCGGTGTGGAGTACGCGTTGCGCGCGAACTCCGGGACGTCCCAGCGCAGCCCGCCGTCGAGGTGCCGCCGGTCGTCCGGCTCAGTACATGATCCACGGCGGCATGGAGCAGACCGGGGTCCAGACCGTGGCCGGCGTGCTGGCTGCCGGGGACACCATCAACGAACTGCTGGCCGCCCGCAACGCCGGGGTGCCCGCGGCGGGTGTGCTGACCGGCAAGCTGCAGCGCGCCGAGCTGGAAGAGCAGCCGCATGATGCCGTGCTGGAGGGGGTCAAGGACCTGCCCAAGTACCTCGCCTCGCTGGATACGGTCAGCGTCTAGGGAACACTTCCGACGCCGCGCCCGAGCGGGTGGGTGACCTTAACGGGAACCCGCCCGCGCCAAAGGGACGAATCCTCGGCCGCATCCGCGCAGAAAGCACCGCGTTGTGTCGGTGAAGGAGCAAAAATGTCGCTTATTTCACGTGCTTCCCGTATTTCCTGTGGGCTTCTACTGGAAGTAGAATCAGTTGTCAATCTTCAACTATCCGAGGAGGAATTCAGCCGATGGGCGCTGAAATCCAGTACAAAAGCCCCTTCAACTTCGTCCAGGTCCTGATCTTGGCCCTGGGTGCCGCCTACCTGAACGTCATCGTCTTCTTCGTCAGTGAATCCGCCGGCGGTTCCATGGTGTTCAACGGCGGGCTGGTGGACCACGTGCAGTTCGCGCAGGTTCTGGGCTTCACCCTCGCACCGATCATAATCCTGGGGCTGCTCACCTTCGCCATCGGCAGCGCCAAGCCGGGCTTCTGCCGCATCGCCCAGTGGCTTGGCGCGATCGTGGCCGTCGTCTCCATCATCAACCCGATCCTGCACGCCACCGACGCGGCCACCGGCATTGCCCTGGCCCTGATGCACCTGGTGGTGGCGGCAGCCTGGTTCGTGGCGGTCCGCCGCACGAACAACAACCAGCCGGTTCCGGCCTACGCGTTGCGGTAACCAGCCAGCCATAAACAGCGGGCAGTCCTACGGCTTCAGTTAACGTAGACCCCAGAACGCGCACAGCGAGGGGGAGACGATGAAGTTCGCGGGACTGTCCGCTTTTCCATTGGTGCCGATGACGGGGGAACGGGTCGACATTGACGCCGTGGCCCGCCTGGTGGCCCGCGCCGCCGGCGCCGGGGTGGACTGCCTGGGCGTGCTGGGATCCACCGGCAACTACGCCTACCTTGATCCGGGGGAACGCCGGGAGGTCCTGGCCGCCAGCATCTCCGCCGCCCAGGGGACACCGGTGCTGGCCGGGGTGGGGGCGCTGCGGACCCGGGATGTGCTGCGCCACGTGGCTGACGCGCAGGCCGCCGGCGCCCAGGGCCTGTTGCTGGCCCCGGTGTCCTACCAGAAGCTGACCGACCAGGAGGTCTTCGACCTCTACCGCACTGTCAGCCAGACCAGTGATCTGCCCGTCATCGTCTACGACAATCCGGGCACCACCGGATTCAGCTTCAGCGATGAGCTGCACGGGCGCATCGCCGGGCTGGAAAGGGTGAGCGGGGTGAAGATTCCGCCGCCGGCCGCGAATGGCGCTCACCGGCGCATCGCCGAGCTGCGCCATGTGGTCCCGGACGGTTACGGGGTTGGCATCAGCGGCGACTGGATGGCCGCCGAGGGACTGGGCGCCGGGTGCGACACCTGGTACTCGGTGATCGCCGGCGTGCTGCCCGGCACCGCACTGCGGATCACCCGGGCCGCGCAGGCCGGAGGGCACGCCGAGGCGCGGCACCTCTCGCGCCGCCTGGAGCCGCTGTGGGATCTTTTCCGGAGCCTGGGCAGCCTGCGTGTGGTCAGCGCGCTGGCCGAGGAGCTCGGTCTGGTCTCCGCGCCGAGCCTGCCGCTGCCCCTGCAGGGCATTCCCGACGCAGCCCGCCAGCGGCTGCGGGAGTTCCTGGCCGGTGCCCGGCTCGAGGACGACGTATAACCACAATGGCATATAGTGCTGGCCTGCGTAAATAGGTGCCCGGGCGAAGTTTGGATGCCCTGATGCCGGGCACCCGTGTACTTGCGGCACCCGGTTCACTACGCTCATAGGCAAGAGGCCTTCCGTGTCGCTGCCGCGGCGGGAGGGGCCGCTGGAGCCAGAGGAAGGCGCTGGAGATGAGCCGAGCACCGTACCGCGTTCAGGCTGCATCTGCCCTGCCCCCACGCTTCACCGGCCCCCGGGCACCATGGCCAAGAATTCCCCATGACGGCAGGGCAGCGCGATGAGCGAGATCCTTCAGCTGCGCCCCGGGGACTGGCGCACCATCCCGAACCTGGTGACGCTGCTGCGCCTGCTGCTGATTCTTCCCCTCTGCGGGTTCATCATCAGTGGCGGGCAACCGGTCCTCACCCTGGTGCTGGCGGCCATTTTTGGCACCACCGACTGGGTCGACGGCTTCTTGGCCCGGCACCTGAACCAGACCAGCCGCTTCGGCCAGATCCTGGACCCCATTGCGGACCGCGTCGGGGTGGCCCTGATCCTGGTGGCCCTGACCATTGCCGGTCTGCTGCCCTGGTGGATTGCGGTCCTGACGTTGCTGATGGACCTTGCCGTGACGGTCAGCCTGTTTTTCGCCAAGGACCCCGGCAGCCTCTCAGTGAGCATCATCGGCAAGGTGCGCACCGCGGTGCTGATGGTGGGGCTGGTCCTGGTGCTCATCGCCCGGGTGCCGCAGTGGCAGGCGCTGGCCGAGCCGGCGGTGCTGTTGACCGGGCTCGGGGCCGTGCTGCATGCGCTGGCGGGGCTGGGCTACCTCTACCGGCTGCTAGCCCGGGCCCCG
>NZ_JAVGCZ010000060.1:0-16063 GCF_052928425.1 Glutamicibacter sp. BSL13 | reverse complement strand
GCCGACGGCTCGGACCGGGCCCGGATGCCGGTGACCGCCAAGCTGCTGCTGGAGCACCTAGGCGGCGCGGCCCCCGCGGGGCTGCGCCAGCTGGCCAGCTCCCCGGCCTACGGCGGCGGAGAAGTGGTCGGCGAGCTGGCCGCACTGTAGCCGGCCGGGCTTTACCGCACCGGCGGCCTGCGGGCTTGTCCCGCCCCACAGTTTTGGCAGCGCGCCCGTGCTGCCCCATGAAGTTTCACGCAACAGATTTCACAAAGGAGTACATCTGCCATGTCCACCACCCTGCTGTCGGGACAGACTCGCACCGAGCATGACCTGATCGGTGACCTGGAAATTCCGGTGGAAGCCTACTGGGGCGTGCACACGCTGCGCGCCAAGGAGAACTTCCACATCACCGGCACCACCCTTGAGGGCAACCCGCACCTGATCAACGCGCTGGCCCGCGTGAAGCAGGCCGCCGCCCGGGCGAACCACGAGCTGGGGCTGCTGGACGCCGAACGCGCCCAGGCCATTGACCGGGCCTGCGAGGCGGTGGCCGGCGGGGCGCTGCACGACCAGTTCATCATTGACCCGATCCAGGGCGGGGCCGGGACCAGCACCAACATGAACGCCAATGAGGTCATCGCGAACCTGGCCCTGGAGATCATGGGCCATGCCAAGGGCGAGTACCAGTACCTGCACCCGAACGACCATGTGAACCTGTCCCAGTCCACCAATGACGCCTACCCGACCGCGGTGAACATCGCCACCTACTTCGCCACCCAGCCGCTGCTGGCCGCGATGCAGCAGCTGGAGGATTCCTGCCTGGCCAAGGCCACCGAGTTCCGCACCGTGGTGAAGATGGGCCGCACCCAGCTGCAGGACGCGGTGCCGATGACCGTGGGCCAGGAGTTCGGCGGCTGGGCGGTGACCCTGCGTGAGGACCGGGACCGGCTGGCCGAGTCGCTGAGCCTGGTCACCGAGATCAACCTGGGCGCCACCGCGATCGGCACCGGGCTGAACGCCCCGGCCGGCTACGCCGAGGCCGCCTGCCGCCACCTGCGCGAGCTGACCGGCCTGCCGCTGACCACCAGCCCGGATTTGATCGAGGCGACCAGCGACGTGGGCGCGTTCGTGCACCTGTCCGGCGTGCTCAAGCGCGTGGCGCTGAAGATCTCCAAGATCTGCAACGACCTGCGCCTGCTCTCCTCCGGCCCGCGCGCCGGGCTCTACGACCTGCAGCTGCCGGCCGTGCAGTCCGGGTCCTCGATCATGCCCGGCAAGGTCAACCCGGTGATCCCCGAGGTCGTGAACCAGATCGCCTACCAGGTGGTGGGCCACGATCTGACCGTGACCATGGCCGCGGAGGGCGGGCAGCTGCAGCTGAACGCGTTCGAACCGGTGATCGTGCACTCGATCGGGCTCTCGCTCAAGCACCTGACCAACGGCTGCCTCACCCTGGCCGAACGCTGCATCGACGGGATCACCGCGGATGAGGCGGCGCTGCGCCGCGAGGTGGAGAACTCCATCGGCCTGGTCACCGCGCTGAACCCGCGCCTGGGCTACGCGGCGTCGACCTCGATCGCGATGGAGGCGCTGCACACCGGACGCGGTGTGGCCGAGCTGGTCCTGGAACGCGGCCTGCTCTCCGCCGAGGACCTCAATGAGCTGCTCTCCCCCGAGCGCCTTGCCAATCTTTCCGACTAATCCCCCCACCCAAGGATACTGATGGAGCATTCCACCACTGGGAACACCCCCGTTCCCGACGCCTCGCTGACCGCCGGCGACGCGGACTACCACAAGGGCCTTTCGGGCCGGCAGATGCAGATGATCGCGATCGGCGGGGCGATCGGCACCGGACTGTTCATGGGGGCCGGCGGACGGCTGGCGCAGGCCGGGCCGGGCATCGTGATCAGCTATGCGGTCTGCGGCTTCTTCGCCTTCCTGATCCTGCGCGCGCTGGGCGAACTGGTGATGCACCGGCCCTCCTCGGGCTCGTTCGTCTCCTACGCCCGTGAGTTCTACGGGGAGAAGGCGGCGTTCGCCACCGGCTGGCTGTACTGGCTGAACTGGTGCATGACCTCGATCGTGGACATCACCGCCGCGGCGCTGTACATGAACTTCTTTGGCAAATACGTGCCCTGGATCGGCGCGGTGCCGCAGTGGCTGTGGGCGCTGGCCGCCCTGCTGCTGGTGCTGTCGATGAACCTGATCTCGGTGAAGGTCTTTGGTGAGCTGGAGTTCTGGTTTGCGCTGATCAAGGTGGTGGCGCTGGTCGCCTTCCTGCTGGTGGGCTGCTACTTCGTGATCTTCGGGACCCCGATCGAGGGCCATCAGGTCGGCTTCTCGTTGATCAGCGACAACGGCGGGCTGCTGCCCAGCGGCCTGATGCCGGTGCTGGTGCTGATGCAGGGCGTGGTGTTCGCCTACGCCTCGATCGAGCTGATCGGCACCGCGGCCGGGGAGGCGAAGAACCCGGAAAAGGTGATGCCCAAGGCGGTGAACACGGTCATCGTGCGCATCGCGGTGTTCTACGTCGGTTCGCTGGTGCTGCTCTCCCTGCTGCTGCCCTACACCGCCTACAAGGACGGCGAGTCCCCGTTCGTGACGTTCTTCGGCGCGATCGGCGTGCAGGGCATGGATGTGGTGATGAACCTGGTGGTGCTCACCGCGGCGCTGTCCTCGTTGAATGCCGGGTTGTACTCCACCGGTCGGATCCTGCGCTCGATGTCGCTGAACGGCTCGGCCCCGCGCTTTGCGGGGCGGATGAACAAGGCCGGGGTGCCCTACGGCGGCATTGTGATCACCGCGGTGATCGCCGTGTTCGGTGTGCTGCTGAACGCGATCGTGCCGGCCAAGGCGTTTGAGATCGTACTGAACTTCGCCGCGATCGGCATCATCTCCGCGTGGGCGATGATCGTGCTGTGCCAGATGGCGCTGGTGAAGAAGGCCCGCGCCGGCCAACTGCAGCGCCCGTCCTTCCGGATGCCGCTGGCCCCGGTCTCCGGGTGGGTGACGCTGGTCTTCCTGGCCCTGGTGCTGGTGATGATGGCGTTCGACAACCCGGTGGGCACCTGGACGATCGCCTCGCTGGCGATCATCATCCCGCTGCTGGTGATCGGCTGGTTCCTGTGCCGTGACCGGAGCAACGAGATCGCCGCCGCCCGCCTGGCGGCCGAACGCCGGGTGCAGGAAGACGAGGCCGAACACAGCCGCCTCTAGGCTGGAGCGGCCCTTGACCCACCCAAGGGGCCCGAATCCGCAGTGCGCTGCGGGTCCGGGCCCCTTCGGCGTTGCTGCGGCACCACGGATGAGCCGGTGATTCTGGGAGAGTGGGCCAAGCCCTTCACTTTCACCGGCCCGCTTGGGATGCTGGGGCCATGACGCTCTTTAATCCCATTATCCGTCCAGGCCAGGCCCAGGCTGCCCGGGTCCTGGTGCAGGTAACCCCGGACTATCTGAGCCAAAAGTCCGGGTTCGATCTGGCCCTGTTGCGTGACTTCGAGGCCGGGCGCGTGGAGCTGGACGCCGACCAGCAGGAGAAGCTGCGCGCCGCGCTGGAGGGCCTGGGCGCCGTCTTCCTGCCCGAGGACGAGGAGTTCGGCCATGGTGTGCGCCTGAAGTTCAACTCCCGCAAGGCCCATTCGATTCGCACCTGGGAAGGTGAGGGCGGCGCGGCCCAGCCCGACGTCGTCTAGGTGCTGCGGGCCGTGACCCGGCACGGTGCACCGGTCCCGCGGCCAGTCGGCGCCCGAAGGGATCCTGCCTTCGGGCGCCGGCTGCAGGCGTGCACGGCCTAGGCCGGACGCAGGCTGAGCATGATCTGCCGCACCGTCTGGTATTCGGGGCTCTGCACGATCTGGCGGGCCTGGTCCACGGTGACGTGGTCCTCGTCAAAGCCCAGCAGTTCGGGCAGGTCCCCGGTGGATTCCATGACCGAATACAGGTCCTTCTTGGGACTGAAGTAGGACAGTGCCGGCTGCTGCCCGCGTTCGGCGATCATCTCGTCGTTGATGAGCATGACCAGGAATTTCTCCTCGGTATCCCCGTCGGATTCGGTGCTCACGTAGTGCTCGGCATAGAGGCTGGCCGGTTTGCTGAGCTTGGCCGGCAACGCCTCCTGTTCAATCTTGGTGCGCTGGTACGTGTCCATGTCTCCGTCGGTGTCCTCCGCGGAGTTGGCCTTGAACTCGATCAGGGTTCGGCCCTTCTCGTTCTTGACCTTCCACTCGGTGAACGGGTTGTCCATCGGATCCTCGTCCGGATCGCAGTGCTCGCAGTCATCGGGAACGACGGTCCAGTCCTTCGGATGCTTGAAGCTCAGGCCCTGGGTGGAAAACTCCTGCCACTGCGACGTCTGGGTTTCGCTGGGCTGCGGGGTCGGGCTGGTCTGGGTCTGGGTCTGGGTCGGTTCACTGGACGGGGATGCGCTGCTCGGCGGTGCCGAGGTGGTGGGGGATGCGGTGGCCGGGGCCGAAGTGGGCGAGGGGCCCGGGTCGGCCGGGGTGGTGTTGCAGGCGGCCAGCAGGAACATGGCGGCCGCGGCGCCACCAAGGTATAGGGCGGGGGTCTTTCTCGGATTCATGAAAATCGCCTCCTGGATCCACCTTGCCCGAGCCCCGGCGCAGTTCCAAGACCCCGGGACCGGATTCCGCGCGAACTCCATGAATCGGTGCGGAATCGTTATGAGTCAAGCCAGGGGCAACGAAGCCGGAAAGCTGGTCTCTTTGCCGCGTGGACTAGTGCCTAGGCGTATTCGGTGGAATGATGTGTGAGGTGGAACACTCTAAGCATTCATTTCATAATCTGGATTCGTATATCGCACTGCAGCGCCTGAACGGGCTGCGCCTCTCCCCCGACGGCAGCCGGCTGATCACCACGGTGGCCGCACTGAACGAGGAAGGCACCAAGTACCTGAACTCGTTGTGGGAGCTGGACCCGGCCGGCCGGCGGCCGGCGCGCCGTCTCACCCACGGGGAGCAGGGCGAATCCCAGCCCCGCTTCAACGCCGAGGGCGACCTTTTGTTCGTGGCCAAGCGTTCGGAGAAGGAGGACGCGACCGCCGGGGTGTGGCTGCTGCCCCGCAACGGCGGAGAAGCCCAGCTACTGGCCGAGCACCCGGCCGGGATCGACACGTTCACCACGCTGCCCCACGCCCCGGCCGGACGCCGCGAGAACCTGGTGATCACCGCGCACTCGTTGCCCGGGGCCCGGGACATCGAGGAGGAAAAGGCGCTGCGCGAAATGCGCAAGGACAAGAAGGTTGATGCGATCCTGCACACCGGCTACCCGGTGCGCTACTGGGACACCGATTTGGGTCCCCAGCGGCCCAACTACTACACCGCGTCGGTCAGCCAGGACCCCGCCACACCGGCCGAACTGCACAACATCACCCCCGGGGCCGGCGGGCACCTGCTGGAGGCCGGGATGGACGTGGCCCCCAACGGCCAGTTCCTGCTCACCGACTGGAGCCTGCCCGAAGGCCGGGGAAGCATCCACACCGGCATCATGCGCATCGACCTGGAGACCGGGCAGCGGGAGCTGCTGCTGAGCCCGGATGAACGCTACGAATACGAGATGGGCAGGATCAGCCCGGACTCCTCCCAGCTGATCTACACCCGCGCCGAACGCTCCACCCCGCAGCGTCCGGTGCACCCCACACTGTGGCTGATGAACCTGGACAGCGGGGAATCCCATCAGGTCGCCATCGGCTGGGACCGCTGGGCCAGCTCCATCACCTGGCTGCCCAACGGCACCGGGGTGCTGCTCACCGCCGATGACACCGGCCGGGCCCCGGTGTTCCATCTGGCCCTGGAATCGGACAAGGTCACCCGGCTGACCACCGAGGGCGCCTACAGCGACGTGGCGATCTCCCCGGATTCACGTTCCGCCTACGCGCTGCGCGCCAGCTACGAGTACCCGGCCGAACCGGTGAAGCTGGACCTGGCGCACATCTCGGCGCTGGAGGAGGGCGAGCAGGTGCAGCTGCAGGAGCTGGATTCCCCGGTGCAGCGTCCACAGCTGCCCGGCACCCTGCAGGAGGTGGACACCACCGCCGCGGACGGAACCAGCATTCGCGCCTGGCTTGCGGTGCCGCATGAGGCCGGAGCGCAAAATCCGGCGCCGCTGCTGTTGTGGGTGCACGGCGGGCCGCTATCCTCCTGGAACAGCTGGAGCTGGCGCTGGAACCCGTGGCTGCTGGTGGCGCAGGGCTATGCGGTGCTGTTGCCGGATCCGGGGCTGTCCACCGGGTACGGGCAGGAGTTCATTGCCCGCGGCTGGGGCATGTGGGGCGAGCATCCCTACACGGATCTGATGGCAATCACCGACGCCGCGGAACAGCGCCCGGAGATCGACGCCAGCCGCACCGCGGCGATGGGCGGCAGCTTCGGCGGCTACATGGCCAACTGGATCGCCGGGCAGACCCGGCGTTTCAAGGCCATCGTCACCCATGCGAGCCTGTGGGACTTGGACGGGTTCGGCCCGACCACCGATGCGGCGTTCTACTGGGCCCGGGAAATGCAGCCGGAAGTGGTCACCAAGTACTCGCCCAGCCGGTACGTGAAGCAGATCCGCACCCCGATGCTGGTGATCCATGGGGACAAGGACTACCGTGTGCCCATCGGCGAGGGCCTGCGGCTGTGGTACGAGCTGCTCTCCCTATCCGGGCTGCCGCAGCAGGCCGACGGTTCGACCGCCCACCGCTTCCTGTACTTCCCGCAGGAGAACCACTGGATCCTCTCCCCGCAGCACGCCAAGCTCTGGTACCAGGTGGTGATCGGCTACCTGGCCGAACATGTGCTGGAGCACGAGCCCCAGCCGCTGCCCGAGGTGCTGGGGCTGCGGCCCCCGCAGAACCCGGAGCCCCAGCGAGACTAGGCCGGCTCCCTCCCGGCCCCGGCGGCATGGCCAGGGGCCAGGGCCGGGGCCGGCTACTGCCGCACGGCGCGGCGCACCAGCTGGGCGTACACCTCGGGGTCGTCCTCATCGACCACAAGGAACCCGGCACCGGGCTGGCCAACCTGGCGCATCGTGATGCCGGGGTTGTGGCTGCTGCTGCCATCGGGCAGGAAAAAGTGCGGGCTTCCCTGTACCTCTTCGCGGCAGTCCAGGTAGGTGCGCATCATCGCTGCCCGGGCCCGGCCGGTATCCAGTGCCTCGCGCAGCCGGTTCACATCGACCCGGTCGCAGTCTGTGGCAATGTCCAGGATTTCGTGGCGCATGCTGATGCACCGGCTGTCCCGCCAGAACCCCAGGCGCAGCGCCATGTCCAGCTGTTCGGCGGCACGGGCGGACTGTTCCTTTGCCGCGTGCACCGCCTCATTGGCCGGCAGGCTGGTGACCGGGTATTCGGAGGGGTCCCGCTGCCAGGGCTTGAACCCGAGTTCCTCGGCCAGCGCGCCGACAACCGGCTTTTCCCCTTCAATGATCTTGGTGTTCAGGGCCATCCGGTTTACGTCCTCCAGCAGGAACAGCTGGGGGTCCAGCGTCAGCTGGTCTTCCAGGCCCGCCGCTTCACGGGCCTGGTAGAAACGGTGGAAGGCAAGGGTGGACCAGCCGCACATCACATCGGTGAAGGCGACGACGGTGCCCGGTGATACTTGTGGTGGTGTCATCTGCCCAGCGTGACAGGGTCCCGCCGGCAGGTCACCGGTGTTGCGGCAATTGGCAGGTTCGCCCGGCACCCGTCCCCCGGCAGCGGTGGACGGGTGCCGGCCTGGCCTCCAGAGAGCGCCGGATCAGTCCAGCAGCAGCGCCGGTTCCTCCATGATGGCCGCGACGTCGGCCATGAACCGGGCCGAGAGGTCCCCGTCCACCACGCGGTGGTCGAAGGAGCCGCCCAGGGTGGTGATCCAGCGCGGCACCACTTCCCCGTCCACGACCCACGGCTTCTGGCGGATCGTGCCGAAGGCAACGATCGCCACCTCACCGGGGTTGATGATCGGGGTGCCGGTATCGATGCCCAGCACGCCAATGTTCGTGATGCTCAAGGTGCCGTTGCGCATGTCCTCCGGGGCGGTCTTCCCGGCCCGGGCGGTGGTGGCCAGCTCGTTCAGCGCGATCGCCAGCTCCCGCATGGACAGGTTCTGCGCGTCCTTGATGTTCGGCACCAACAGCCCGCGCGGGGTGGCGGCGGCGATGCCCAGGTTCAGGAAGTGCTTCTGGTGGATCTCCGCGCCGTTCTCGGTCTCCACCCAGCTGGCGTTGACCGAGGGGTTTCGGGCCGCCGCCCAGATCACCGCGCGGGCCAGCACCAGCAGCGGGGAGACCTTGATGCCCTCGAAGTCGCGGGACTTCTTCAGCCGGGCAATGTATTCCATGGTCCGGCTGGCGTCCACGTCCACGAAGATGGACACGTGCGGGGCGGTGAACGCCGAGTCGACCATGGCCTTGGCCGTGGCCTTGCGCACCCCGCGCACGGTGATGCGCTCGATGCGGGTTTCCTGGCTGGCGCCCTTCTGCCAGTACAGCGGTGCCGCGTCGCGTTCGGCCGCGCGCTGGGCGTTGTAGCTGTTGACGTCTTCCCGGGTGATTTCCCCCTGGGTTCCGGTACCGACCACGTCCTGCAGGTCAATGTTCAGTTCCTTGGCCAGGCGCCGCACCGGCGGCTTGGCCAGCACCCGGTCCATGAAGTTGGCGACCGCGGGCTTGCGCTTGTCCACTTCCCGGGCGACTGCCGCCCCCAGGCCCTGGGCGCGGCGCGAAATCTGGTCGGCCAGGGCGGCCGGGGCGCTTTCGGCGCGCACCGCGGCGGTGCGCTTGCCCGACTCGCTGGGCATCGGGCGGTTCACCCGCTGGCGGCGGTGCGAGGCGTCCGCGGTGGGGCCGGAGCCGACCAGCGGGCCGGGTTCCTCGCTGGCCACCGGGGCGGCGGTGGCCAGGGCCTCGGCCGGTTCCGGAGTTCCGGTGGGGGCCGGTTTGTTCCCCTCCTCGTCGATGGTGATCAGCGGGGAGTCCACGGCCAGGGTTTCCCCCTCGGCCGCGTGCAGCTCGGTCACCACCCCGGCATAGGGGCTGGGCAGCTCCACCAGCGACTTGGCGGTTTCGATCTCAACGAAGACCTGGTTGACCTCCACGGTGTCCCCCACCGCGACCTTCCAGGCGGCAATGTCGGCTTCGGTCAGTCCCTCGCCCACATCGGGCAGGTTGAAGGTAGTCATGATTCTCTCCTTGGACCGTTTCTAGTATGCGAAGGAGCGGTCGAGCGCTTCGAGCAGCTTGTCGATGTCGGGTAGGTACTGGGATTCCACCTTTGAGATCGGGTAGGGCATGTGGAACCCGCCCACCCGCAGCACCGGGGCCTCCAGGTACAAGAACGCCCGTTCGGTGATGCGCGCGGCGATTTCCCCGCCCAGCCCGCCGAAGGTCGGCGCCTCATGGGTGACGATCAGCCGTCCGGTCTTCTGCACCGATTCGGTGATGGTGTCAAAGTCAATGGGTGAGAGTGAACGCAGATCGATGACCTCGACCGAACGCCCGTCCTCCCGGGCCGCCTCGGCGGCGGCCAGCGCGACCGGCACCAGCGGACCGTAGGCGACGATGGTGGCGTCCTCGCCGGGGCGCACCACCTGGGCCTTGAAGGCGTCCAGGGTCGGGGTTTCGGTGTCCACCTCGCCCTTGAGCCAGTAGCGGCGCTTGGGTTCCAGGTAGATCACCGGGTCCTGGCAGGCGGCGGCCTGCTGGATCATCCAGTAGGCGTCGTGCGCGTTGGAGGGGGTGATGACCCGCAGCCCGGCGGTGTGCACGAACAGGGCCTCCGGGGATTCGGAGTGGTGTTCAATGGAGCCGATGCCGCCGCCGTAGGGGATGCGGATGACCACCGGCATGTTGATCCGCCCCTCGGAGCGGGTGCGCATCTTGGCCAGCTGGGTGGTGATCTGGCTGAAGGCCGGGAATACGAAGCCGTCGAACTGGATTTCGGCCAGCGGGGTGTGCCCGCGCAGGGCCATGCCCACGCTGGCGCCCACGATGCCCGCCTCGCCCAGCGGCGAGTCGATCACCCGGTGGGCCCCGTACTTGCCCTGCAGTCCCTCGGTGATGCGGTAGACGCCGCCGAGTTTGCCGATGTCCTCACCGATCAACACGGCGTGGTCATCGTTTTCAAGGATCTTGTCCAGCCCGGCGGTGATCGCCTTGGCCAGGGTCATGGTGGTGCTCACGGTTACTTGCCCTCGTTTCCGGCCTGGTCGGCGAATCCTGCTTCATACTCCAGGTGCCATTGCAGTTCTTCCTTCACCAGCGGGTGCGCCTCGGCGTAGACGTGCTCGAAGACCTCGGCCAGGGACGGGACCGGGAAGGCCATGGCGTCCTTGCGCACCCGGGCGGCCATCTCATCGCCGTCGCGGGCCAGCTGCTCGAAGAACTCGTCATCCACCAGCCCCTGCTCGCGCAGGTAGGTTTCCAGGCGGACCAGCGGGTCCTTGGGGTCCCAGGACTGCTCCTCCGCGCTCTGGCGGTACTTGGTCGGATCATCGGCGGTGGTGTGCGCGCCCAGGCGGTAGGTGATCGCCTCGATGAGCACCGGGCCCTTGCCGCTGCGCGCGTGCTCCATCGCCCAGCGGGTGGCGGCCAGCACTGCCAGCACGTCGTTGCCGTCCACCTGCAGGCCCGGCATCCCATAGCCGGCGGCGCGCTGCACCAGCGGCACCTTGGACTGGACCTCGAACGGCACGGAAATGGCCCACTGGTTGTTCTGGCAGAAGAAGACCACTGGGGCGTTGAAGCTGGCGGCGAAGACCATGGATTCGTGGGTCTCACCCTCCGTGGAGGACCCGTCACCGAAGTAGGCCACCACGGCCTCGCCCTCGGTGGCGCGGCGCTGCTCATCCCAGTCGTGCTGTTCCAGATTCACCGCCATGCCGTATCCGGTGGCGTGCGGCAGCTGGGCGGCGAGCACCATGGTGTACATGTGGAAGTTGTTCTCCCGCGGATCCCAGCCCCCTCCGGAGATGCCGCGGAAGAGGCGCAGCATTTCGGAGAAGTCGACGTTGCGGGTCAGCGCCACCCCGTGTTCGCGGTAGGTGGGGAAGATGTAGTCCCCCGGGCGGGTGGCCCGGCCCGAGGCGATCTGCGCCGCCTCCTGCCCGCGCAACGGAACCCAGAGGCACAGCTGCCCCTGGCGCTGCAGGGCGGTGGCCTCCGCATCGAAGCGGCGGGTGAGGGCCATGTCGCGGTAGAAGTCCCGCAGCATTTGCTCGTCCACATCCTGCAGGTAGGCATCGTAGAACTCATGGGAGTGCCGTTTGCCGTCCGGAGTCAGTAACTGGATGAACTCCTGATCCGATGCCTCGGCTGCACTAGAGGGCATGCGTTTCCCTTCAATCAAATATGCCTCATGCGGAATACATTCCGCATGAGACATATACGGCTTGTCCTGGGATCAAGCCTAGCGGCACCGCCGTGCCAATTGCGAGATTTGGCGCGGTTCTACGGGGTTAGCAATCCCGCATTCTCCCGGCATAGTTCCAGGAAGCGGTCGTTGGCCTCGACCTCGCCAATCGAAACCCGCACCCCTTCACCGGCGAAGCCGCGCACCGAGAGCGCGCGTTCCTCGGCCAGCGCCACGAACTGCATCGTCTGCTCCCCCAGCGGCAGCCAGACGAAGTTCGCCTCGGTCGCCGGGATCTTCCAGCCCAGCTCCTTGAGCCCGGCCACAACCCGTTCGCGTTCCTCCACCAGCGAGTCCACCCGGGCCATCACCTGGTCCAGGTGCTTCAGCGAGGCGATCGCCGCCTGCTGGGCCACGCTGGAAACCGCAAACGGGGTGGCGACCAGGCGGATGTAGTTGGTGATTTCGGGTTGCGAGATCGAGTAGCCGACGCGCAGGTTCGCCAGGCCATGGGCCTTGGAGAAGGTGCGCAGCACCACTACGTTGCGGTGCTGCTGGTAGGTCTTCACCCCGTCCACCGCCTGCGAGTCGCGCACGAACTCGGTGTAGGCCTCGTCCAGGACAATCAGCACATTCTTCGGAACCCGGGCAATGAAGTCATCGACTTCCCGCTGGGTCAGGACCGGACCAGTCGGGTTGTTCGGGGTGCACAGCAGGATCACCGAGGTGTTCTCGTTGATGGCCTCGGCCATGGCCTGCAGATCGTGGCGGCCGTCCTCCAGCAGCGGCACCGGGACCGGAAGTGCTCCAGCGGTCTGCACCACGATGGGGTAGGCCTCAAAGGAACGCCAGGCGAAGATCACCTCATCTTGGATTCCGTCCTCGTTGGCGCCGGCGAAGGTGGCCAGGATCTGGGTCAGGGCACCGAGTGACCCGGCGCCGGTGACGATGTCCTCGGCCGGCACGCCCAGCATCGGGGCCAGCTGGGAGCACAGCTCGGTGGAGGCGGTGTCCGGGTAGCGGTTGATGTAGGCCTCGGCGGCAATGGCTTGGCGAACCTCCTCCAAGGGCCCGAAGGGGTTCTCGTTTGAGGCCAACTTGTAGGGGGTCAGCCCCGGCACCTGCACCGGCGGCTTCCCTGCGGCATATTTCGGCAACCGGGCAACCACGGGACGGGGCTGCACCGGATCATGGGTTACGGGGTTCTCACTCATGAAGCCAGCTTATCGGTGCGCAGCCCCGGCGGGCATGGTGTTTTTCCAGCTCATACCCCGGTGAATGTGAAAAGCTAGTGCCATGAGCTTCCTGCTACGAGTCATCGTCAACGCCTTGGCCTTGGCCGCCGCCGTCTGGGTGGTTCCGGGCATCAACGTCATTCCCGCCGAGGACACCACGTTCTCGCGGGTCATCGCCTACCTGGTTGTCGCGCTGGTCTTCGGGCTGGTTAATGCGCTGATCCGCCCGGTGATCGCCTTCCTGTCGCTGCCGCTGACCTGCTTGACGCTGGGGATCTTCACGATCATCATCAACGCCGGCATGTTAATGCTCACTGCCTGGCTGACCCAGTTCCTACCGGTGGGGCTCAGCGTCAACGCCTTCTGGTGGGACGCGATTTGGGGCACGATCATCGTCTCCATCGTCTCGGCGATCCTGGGGCGTTTCGCCCTGATTGAACGGTAGCCAGCGGCCCTAACGTGGTGGGGCGATCTGCCCGAGTTTGCGGTAATTCTCGTCCCTACGAGTGGGCGTCTTGGGACGTTCCGGTGGGATGCGTCGCAAGGTGAACCCGCGCAGCTGCATCGGGCCCGGTTCAAAGCGCAATCCGCGCAGCACCGGGGATAGATCCCGGGCCGGTTGCCGCTGTAGCTGCCGCAAATGGTTCCCGTAATTTTGCAGTGTATGCCCGGGCCCGAAGGTGCCCTTGGGCAACACCCCGGGGTTCTCCGGCCCACGAAAGGTCACCGTCAGCTGCCGGGGCCGGCGCCGGTTGGCGCGCCCGTCCAGCCCGGGGACCGGGTCGGAGGCGTCCTCCACGTGCAGCGCCATAATCTGCTGCGGCAACTGCACGTTGCCGATCGGCGCTCCGAGGGTGAGCACCGCTTGGACTTTGAACTTCTGACCAATCAGCGGGTTCTTGGCAAGGTTCACCGCGTGCACCCCGCCCTGGGAGTGGCCGCTGAAGATGATCCGGCTGCCCTCCCGTGCACCGCTTTGCCGCAGCGCCTGCAGGACCGGAGGAATATAGTTCCCGGAATCCTGGCCCAACGAATCCAGGATTCCCCGGGCGTCAAAAGGGTTCTGCTCCCCAAGCTCGCCGTGGGTGCCCGGAAGGATCACCACGAAGGTTTCCTCACCATCCTGCAATGTCTTGCCGACGAGGATCCGTGACTCCTGGCGCAGCACCTCGGCCTGCAGCCGGTAGTAGCCCTCCAGGCCTCCGTCCAATTCCAGGGGAGGCAATGCTTCGCTGTGCCGGATCCGGATGGGCTGCACTGGCAGCTGCTGATTCCCATCCAAGACGCGGGTGAGGTCTTCCAGGAATTCATCCACTTGGCGCTGGTGCGGGTCGGGTTGATTGAACGGGTCAAGCGGGGCCCGCAGCAGCGCTCCGAGCAGTTCCAGCATCCGCTCGGTGCTGTCCCGCGGCGGGCTGCCCCGGGTGCTCCACCACTCGCCGACGAATTCGGTGATGGTGCGCGGTGAACTCAGCAGCGCCAGCAGGGTGACAACCCGGTGCTCCGCGGCCCGAGCGTTGTCCATCGCCTGCCCCACCCTTGTCCCCAATTCCCCGGCATTGCCCTGGGCGTCGTTGGCGGCAGCCGTGCCCTGCTGCACCAGCTCGGCCAGCTGGGTCAGATGCACCAGCGGTGGGGCCAGTCCGGCCTGAGCCGCAGTGAGCCTGGCCTCGGCTGCGCTGAGCAGGATCCTGCCCTGGGTGGAGGCCAGCAGCTGCTGCACCCGGTGCAGCGCCTCGGCGGCGCGGGCACAGCCGTGTGCGGCGGCCGCGTAATCCTTTTCGCTGTAATTGATCTCATAGCCCATGGCTACGCCGCCAGCTGCAGCCGCAGGATCCGGGTCTCCAGTTCATCAAGTTCGCGGCGGGCCGCAAGGAGCTCGTCCTGGGTTTGGGTGATGTGTCCGCAAAGCCGGTTGATCTCCGCCGCAAGCTCGCCGCTGCGCCGGATGAAAGCCTGCCCGGTCTCGGTGTGCCATGTCAGGGCATGGATTGCCGTTAATTCCCGGATCGCCAAATCAGCGGCTTCCCGGGCTTCGGCCAGGGCGGCCCCCACCGAATCCAAGGTTGCGTTGAACATTGCCGTGCACCTCCAGTGTGAAAGTTCTGCGGGCTTCACCTCCCGTTCTGACCCAGCATGGGTGCTGCCCGCCGTTGCGGGCGGTCCCAGCCCGCGGGTTGTGGAGGGTGTGGGGCGGCGTAAAAGATGTGCTTGGCCACAAGTGATGAAAGAATATGGGCATGTCTGAGAATGCGCGCACTTCCCTTGCAAATGAACCGTTGGCACTTGGTGCTCTCGACGGCCGCTACCGTTCGGCGGTCGCCCCGCTGGTCGATTACCTCTCCGAAGCGGCCCTGAACCGCGACCGGGTCCATGTTGAGATTGAATGGCTGATCCACCTCACCGATCATTCGGTGTTGCCCGGGACCTCGCCGCTGAGCGATGAGCAGAAGACCGCGCTGCGCAAGATCGTCACCGACTTCAACGCCGACTCGGTCAAGGAACTGGCCGAGATCGAGGCCGTGACCGTGCATGACGTGAAGGCCGTGGAGTACTACATTGCCAACCGTCTGGAGGGCATCGGCATTGCTCAGCTCAAGCCCCTGGTGCACTTTGGCTGCACCAGTGAAGACATCAACAACCTCTCCTACGCGGTGGGCGTCAAGGGCGGGATCGAAAACGTCTGGCTGCCCGCGGCCCGCGACCTGGTCGCCCAGCTGACCAAGATGGCCGAGGAGTCCCGCGAGGTGCCGATGCTTTCGCGCACCCACGGCCAGCCGGCCACCCCGACCACCCTGGGCAAGGAACTGGCCGTGTTGGCCTGGCGCCTGACCCGTCAGCTTCAGCGCATCGCCAAGACCGAGTTCCTGGGCAAGATCAACGGCGCCACCGGCACCTACGCCGCCCACTACGCCTCGGTGCCCGGCGCCGACTGGCAGCAGGTGTCCAAGTCCTTCGTCGAACACCTGGGCCTGACCTGGAACCCGCTGACCACCCAGATCGAGTCGCACGACTGGCAGGCGGAACTGTACGCGGACATCGCCCGCTTCAACCGGATCCTGCACAACCTGTGCACCGACATCTGGAGCTACATCTCCATCGGCTACTTCGTGCAGATCCCGGTGGCCGGGGCCACCGGCTCCTCCACCATGCCGCACAAGGTCAACCCGATACGCTTCGAGAACGCCGAGGCGAACCTGGAGATCTCCAACGGGGTGCTCGACACCCTGGCGGCCACCCTGGTCACCAGCCGCTGGCAGCGCGACCTGACCGATTCCTCCTCGCAGCGCAACATCGGCACCGGAGTGGGACACTCGCTGCTGGCCATCTCCAATGTCGCCAAGGGCCTGGATCGCCTGGATGTTGCCGAGACCGTGCTGGCCGAGGACCTGGACCACAACTGGGAGGTGCTGGCCGAGGCCATCCAGATGGTGATGCGTGCCGAGGCCATCGCCGGGGTCCAGGGCATGGACAACCCGTACGAGCGGCTGAAGGACCTGACCCGCGGACACCGCGTGGA
>NZ_JAVGCZ010000059.1:0-16100 GCF_052928425.1 Glutamicibacter sp. BSL13 | reverse complement strand
GCTCGGGGAGCGGGGGCGCATACTAGACTCGGCTTATGGCTGTTTCTGATCCGCTGTTCCTGGACAAGTCCAATCCCGGGCTGTGGCGCTCCATCGTCGCCTTCTCCGAGCAGCTGGGGGAGTCGTACCGCAAGGCCGGCATTGACGCCCGCTTGGCAGAACTGGTGAACCTGCGGGTTTCACAGATCAACGGGTGTTCCTACTGCCTGGACCTGCACACCCGCCGCGCCCTGGAGGCCGGGGAGAGCATGCAGCGCATCGCCCTGCTGGGGGTGTGGGAGGACGCGGATCTTTTTGACGAGCGCGAACGCGCCGCCCTGGTCATCGCCGAAGCCGCGACGGAGCTGCCGTGCCATGACGAGCGGGTCGCCGCACTGGCCAGCGCCCGAATGGTGCTCAGCGACGAGGAGTTCTCCGTCATCCAGTGGCTGGCCATCTCCATGAATGCGTTCAACCGCATC
Source organism: Glutamicibacter sp. BSL13 (assembly GCF_052928425.1). NCBI lineage: Bacteria > Bacillati > Actinomycetota > Actinomycetes > Micrococcales > Micrococcaceae > Glutamicibacter > Glutamicibacter sp. BSL13. Next base: position 15,639 of record NZ_JAVGCZ010000059.1, on the reverse strand, counting down.
TCCATCCTCTCCCGCCACCCGGTGCGCCCGCGCGAATTCAAGGTGCAGGCCAAGAAATGAAGGTTTCCCGCCGCGCCCAGGTTCCGGGCTTTGAAGTCATGAAGATTGTCGAGCAGGTGGCGGTGTTGCGCGCCCACGGCCAGGACGTGATCTCCTTGTGCGTTGGCGAACCCGGCGGCGGCGCCCCCGGGGCCGTGAACGACCGGGCCGCCGCATTGCACGGCGAACACCAGGAATTTGGCTATACCCCCGCCCGCGGCCTGACCTCCACCCGCCAAGCGGTGGCCGGGCACTACCACCGCCAGTACGCGGTGCCGGTGCCGGTGGAGAACGTGGTGATGACCACCGGCTCCTCCGGAGCCTTCCAGCTGGCGTTCCTAGCCGCCTTTGACCAGGGAGACGTGGTCGCGCTGGCGCGGCCCGGATATCCGGCCTACGCCAACATCCTGCAGGCGTTGGGGCTAACAGTCGTGGATCTGCCCACCGGGCCGGCCGAACGTTTCCAACCCAGTGTCGAACTGTTGGAAAAGGCCCGGGCCGAACACGGACGACTGGACGGGCTGATCATCGCCTCACCGAACAACCCGACCGGCACCATGTTCTCCGAAGCCGAATTGGACCAGCTTGCCAGCTGGTGCCACGAGCAGGGGGTGCGGCTGGTCAGCGACGAGATCTACCACGGCATCGAGTTTGACCCCGGGCGTCGTTCGCAGACCGCCTGGAAGCATTCGGACAGCGCCATCGTTGTTTCTTCCTTCTCCAAATACTGGGGCATGACCGGCTGGCGGCTGGGCTGGATGCTGGTGCCCGACGACCTGGTCGAGGCCGTGGATGCGCTGGCCTCAAACCTAGCGCTGTGCGCCCCGGCCCCGGCACAGCAGGCGGTGCTCGCGGCATTCGAGGAATCCAGCTACCGGGAGGCCGAGGAACGGGTGGCGGAGTTCGCCCGGACCCGCGCCCTGGTCCTGGAGGGGCTGCACAAGCTCGGCATTAGCCAGGCGGCCCCTGCCGACGGAGCGTTCTACCTTTACGGGAAGCTCGCCCAGGAGGTGTTGGCCGAATTTGAAACGGCCTCGGACTACTGCACCGCCCTCTTGCAGGAGGCGGGAGTGGCCCTGACCCCGGGCGGCGATTTTGATCCCTTTGCAGGGCACCAGTACATCAGGCTGTCCTTTGCCGCCGGGTACGAGCGCGTGGCCGAAGCGCTGGACCGCGTCGAAGCATTCCTTGCAAGGCATGTAGGTTAGTCAACTAGGATTTGTGGGCAAGAGACCCATTGCGGGTGGTTGTCCACAAACCGGCGGCGACTGGCCGCGGCGCGGGCGTGAAGCGGTGAAGCTGGCAGGGACCTCATCCCTCCAGCAGTAAAGGAGCCGACATGTCGGATCTGCCCGAACCCGTGGATCACGAATGTCTGATCTGCTTTTTGTACCGAATGGCCCGGGACTTTGACTGCGATTGCACGCTGCGGTTCCTCATCCACTACCGGAACACCGCGGCACCACGCGCCACTGCCCTGGAACGCAAGATCAATCTGCTTGGTGCATACTGTGACTGCGAGGTGTTGATGAACGCGGTACGCCCGGCCGGTGCGGCCACGGCCCGGCTGTTGGATGATGCCGCCGACATTGTCTGCCACGGAGTACGCCGCGGCTGCATCCAACCCTGTGACCAGTGGTTGATGCGCCGCGGCGTGCAATGGGGCGGCGGACAGTTCCGCCGCCGTTCTGCCTAGCCCTCCCTGCGCCGGGAGACCCGAAGGCGGTTCCCCGGACGCAGGATGCCCGGCAGCCGTGGTGATCTAGTTGTTGGTGGAGTTCGAGCGGGATTCCTGAGCTGGAGCATCCTGGCTCTCGGCCTTGGCGTTCTTCCGCGCGGTCATCGATGCCTTGACCAACTCGAAAACGATCGGGATGATCGAGATGAAAACGATCAGGATGAAGATCAGGTCGATGTTCTGCTCGATCCACTCGATCTGTCCCAGCCAGTAGCCCAGCATGGTCACCCCGACGCCCCAGAGCAGGGCACCGAGAAGGTTGAACCACACAAAGGTGCTGTGCTTCATCTTCGCCACACCGGCGATGACCGGGACGAACGTGCGCACCACCGGCACGAAACGGGCCAGGACCACAGCACGGCCGCCAAAGCGCTCAAAGAAGTCGTGGGCACGCCGGACATTGGACTGCGAGAAGAAGCGGGAGTCCTCGCGTTTGAAGATCGCGGGCCCCGTCTTCTTGCCGATCATGTAACCGGTCTGGTCACCGGCGAAGGCACAGACGAAAATCGCCAGGCAGAACAGCCACAGCGGGATGTGAATGGTTCCGGTGGCAATGAGCATTCCCACCGTGAACAGCATGGAGTCCCCGGGCAGGAAGAAGCCGACCAAAAGGCCGGTTTCGGCGAATACGATGCCGCACACCAGCAGCAGCACCCAGGGGCCGAGGGCAGGGTCGTTCAGGAATACGGCAGGGTTCAGCCAGTCAGGCAGAAACGCGGCACCCAGCGGCAGTACGCCGCCCTGGGATGCAAAAGAAGCTAGGGAAGAAAGATCAGGCACGGTAAGAAGATTACGGGATTATTCTGAGAGTTTCCCAGCCAATTGAGCGAAATCACCGCCCCCGCCGGCGCTAGACGCGATGCCGCCCCATGACATTCGTCATGCCCAGCTCATGACTTTTGGCTCTTCGCGTTGCCGCCCGCCCAAACCAGACTGGGAAACATGCAAACACTGACGAAAGCCGACGCCGTCACCCTGCAGGGGCTGGGCAAGACCTTCAGCGCCGGCGGCACCCGCGTCGAGGCGGTCAGGGACCTGGATTTGGTGATCCCCACCGGGCAGATCGTCGCGCTGCTGGGCCCCAACGGCGCGGGCAAGACCACCACGGTGGACATGATCCTCGGGCTCACCCCGCCAACCAGCGGCAGCGCCCGCGTGCTGGGTCTGGACCCGCACCGCGCGGTCAAGAGCGGACGGGTCTCGGCGGTCATGCAGACCGGAGGGCTGCTGCGGGACATGACGGTACGCGAAACGATCACGGTCATCGCCTCCATGCACCGGATGCCCGAACGGGTTGAAGCGGTCATGCAGCGCACTGGCCTGGACGCCATCGGCAAGCGGCGGGTCGGCAAATGCTCCGGCGGTGAACAGCAGCGCATCAAGTTCGCCCTGGCCCTGCTGCCCGACCCGGATGTGCTGATCCTGGACGAGCCGACCGCCGGCATGGATGTGCGGGCCCGGCGTGACTTCTGGCAAACCATGCGGGCCGAGGCCACCGAGGGGCGCACCATCATCTTTGCCACCCACTATCTGGAAGAGGCGCAAAACTTTGCCGAACGCACGGTGCTGATGGCCCACGGCCAGGTGGTTGCCGACGGCGCCACCGAACAGCTGCGCCAGATGATCTCCGGGCGCAAGGTCGTGGCGACCCTGCCCACCGCCGCATCGATTGACCACGCACTAAACGGTGCAGGCCAGGTGCGGCTGGAGGAGCGCAACGGCCTTCGCGCCACCTTCCGCTGCCAGGACTCGGACGCCTTTGCCCGCCTTCTGCTGACCGAGTGCGGGGCCTATGACCTGGAGATCAACGCGCCCAGCCTGGAGGAAGCCTTCATTCACCTCACGCAGGACGCATCATGAACGCCACCTACATCCGGGTCGAGTTCGCCCGGCACCTGCGCGACGGCTACAACCTGGTCTTCTCCCTGCTGATGCCCAGCGCCATGTATGTGCTCTTTGGAAACATCCCCTCCTACACGGATCAGGAACTGGGCTTCGGCAACGTGAAGTTCTACGTCATGGTGTCCATGGCCGCCTACGGTGCGGCCGTCTCCACGGTGGCGATTGCCGGCACCGTGGCCACCGAAACCATGCAGGGCTGGGGCCGCCAGGTGGCGCTGACCCGCATGCCGCCGGCGACATTTGTCTCCTCGAAGATGCTCGTGGCCACCACGGTGGCCGCGATCTCCTCGGCCCTGGTCTTTGCCCTGGGTGCGGCGACCGGGGCGCAGGTGAGCGAGAACTGGATCTGGGCGGCCAGCTACCTGATCACCATCGGCGGTTCGCTGATCTTTGCCTGCTACGGAATCGGGGTGGGCATGGTCTTCAAATCCGAGTCCGCACTGGGCCTGGCCGGTGGGCTGATGGTCTTCTTCGCCTTCTTCGGCAACGTGTTCATGCCGCTGGAGGGCATGATGCTGGACATTGCCCGGTTCACCCCGATGTACGGCTACGTGGCGCTGATCCGCTACCTGCAGTTGCGCGAGGTGGCCCCGGAAACCGGGTTCGCCCCCGACCCATTGTGGATGCCAGTGACTAATCTGGTGCTATGGGCAGTGATCTTCGCGGTGTTCGCGGTCGTTGCGACCCGCAAGGCGCGGGCGCGGCAGTGACGGGATTAGAGGCCTCGCAACGCGAGGCCGATGAGTTCTGGGCCCGTTTTGGCTGGTGGATCTCCGGGGTTTGGATCCTGTTTCTGATCTTCCCGGTCCTGCAGCTGATCCAGGGGGAGTACCCCGCCGCCATCCGGGTCATCGGGTTGGGTCTGACAGCGGTGTTCGCCGCCGTGTACCTGCGCGGCTATGCCCGGTTTTCCTGGGCGGTGGGTTTTGGCGGTGCTCGCCAGGCGGAGGCGTTGTGGTACTTCGGCGCGCTGGTGGGCATTGTGCTGCTGGGCATCCCGGTGCTGCGCAGCGGCAGCCTGGGCCTGCTTCCGTTCATCACCTCCTATGCCGCTTTCCTGCTGCCGCGCAGGGTCCTGTACCCCACCTACGCGGTGGCCACGGTGCTCTGCTTTGCGTTGCCGGTCATTTTTGGCGATTTCCTGGACATGCTGTTTTTGATCGGCCTGAACCTGGTGCTGATGGTCATCTACTACGTCACCTCCAGCGCGATCGAGCATTCGGTGGCGGCCGAACAGTTGCGGGCGGACTACCTGGTGCTCAGCGAACAGGAACGAATGGCCCGCGACGTGCATGACGGGGTGGGGCATTCACTGACTGCCCTGAACCTCAAGGCCCAGCTGGCGTTGCAGCTGATGGACGCCGGACAGTACGAGCGGGCCCGCGGCGAGGTGGAGCAGCTGTCCAGCCTGGCGGTCTCCGCCCTGGATTCGGTGCGCACCACGGTGCACGGGATCAACCGGGAGGACCTGGGTGCGGAGCTGGAGGAGCTGCGTCGGGCGTGCGCCGATAACGGGATTACCTTCAACCTGGTGGGCAACGCCGAACACATTCCCTCCGCGCTGCGCTCCCATGTGGCCTGGGTGGTGCGCGAGGCCATGACCAATGTGCTGCGCCATGCCCACGCCTCCGCGGTGTGGGTGCGCCTGGAGCAGCACAGCGTCAGCGTTGATGATGACGGGGACGGGCTGGGCGCCGCCGCCGAAGGTCACGGCATCCGCGGCATGCGCGAACGGGCCCGGCTGTTTGGGGCCAGCTGTACGGTGGGGGAGTCGGCGCTGGGCGGCACCAGCGTGCACATTGATTTTGGGCGGACGGGGAGCAATACATGATCAGGGTGTTGATCGCCGATGACCAGCACCTGGTGCGCGGGGCGCTGGCCGCGCTGCTGAACCTGGAGGCGGACATTGAGGTGGTCGCCGAATGCTCCGACGGGGACGAGGTGCCCGCGGCCCTGGCTGAACACCCGGTGGACGTGGCCCTGCTGGATATTCAGATGCCCCGGCAGGACGGGTTGAGCACCGCGGTGCAGGTGCGGGCGGAGCATCCGGGGGTGAAGATCCTGATTGTCACCACCTTTGACCGTCCGGGATATTTCCGCCAGGCCTTCGACGCCGGGGCCCACGGCTTCCTGGTCAAGGACGCCTCCCCGGCCGAGCTGGCCGCCGCGGTCCGCCAGGTGTACGCCGGGGGCCGGGTGGTTGATCCTAAGCTGGCGATGATCAGTGTCCAGTCGGCGGTGAACCCATTGACGGAGCGGGAACGTGAAGTGCTGGCCCTGGCGTCCAGTGGCCAGCCGGTGTCCGCAATCGCCACGCAGATCCACCTCTCCGTGGGCACCGTGCGCAACCACCTATCCAGTGCGATTGGCAAGACCAGTGCGGCGAACCGGATCGAGGCGGCGCGGGTGGCGCAGGACAACGGCTGGATCTAGGGCGGTTTTCCGTTGCGCATCAGCGGGTGGCGAAGTGGGTGATCATGCCGATGACCCAAATGGAGCTGGCCAACAGCACGCACCCAAATTCAATCAGGATGCCCCAGCCCATCGCCTTCAGCGCCGCCCAGGACGAATCAAAGGCGGTGCCCAGATCCCGGTGGCGGCGGGCTTCGCCGGCGAACAGGCCCACCGCGAAGCCGACGAACAGTCCGAGCACCGGGATGACGAAGGCACCGATCACCGCGCCCAGCAGGGCCCAGAAGATGGAGCCGCGCGGCACCCGGTGTTGCTTGAGCTTGCGCCCGGTGAGCACCGCGGAGGCGGACCACCCCAGGGCGGCGATCAGCATGCCCAGGCCGGCCGCCCACCAGGAGGCTGCGCTGCCCAGCAGCCAACCCCACCCCAGCAGGGTCAGGATCGCCAGCAGGGAGCCGGGCAGCACCGGGAAGATGGTGCCCAGGGCGGAAACCACCAGCAGCACGCCGGCAAGGATGGTGTAAATGATCTGTGCGTCCACGGTTACAGTGTGACATGCCATCCCCGGTGGAACCCCCATTGGCCTTGCCGCCGATCACCCCGGGCAGGGCAAGCCAGGGCTGGGGTACTCGGGCTGGGAACGGGCCACGCAACACCGCGGTTGCCCCGGCCCAGCGGTGGCCGGTGCGCTGGTTGCCCGCGGGTTAGGGACCTAGGCTTCCACGCGCTCGGTGACCGCCGGAGTTGGCGATTCCGGATCCTGCCATCCGCGGGCCTGCACGAGCCGGGGACGGCTGGCTGCGATGCCGGCCACCAGCTGGGCCACCAGCAGCACGCCCAGGACGCCGATCGGCACGACCCATTCACCGGTGAGCCCGTGCAGCGCGCCGATGCCGATGGGCCCCAGGCCCGCCAGCAGGTAGCCAAAGCCCTGCGCCATGGTCGAGAGGTGGCCGGTGAAATGGGTGTTGGGTGAGCGCCAGACAATGTAGGACAGCGACAGGCTGATCGAGGCGCCCTGCCCCAACCCGAGCAGCGTCATCCACACCAGCGCGCCGGTGGCGGGGAGGAACGCCAGACCGAGGTAAGCGGCGCCGGTCAGGGCCACGGCCAGCACCACCGGCAGCCAGGTGGCCCGCACCCGCACGGCCAGGGCCGGCGTGAACAGTGAGGCCACGATGCCGGGGAAGGCGGAGTAGGCAAGCATCCACCCGGCGGTGCTGGCATCCATGCCGGCATCCTGCAGCATGGTGGGAACCCAGGTCAGTGCGACGTAGTAGCTGACGCTTTGCAGGCCCATGAGAACCGTGACGGCGATCGCCACCGGATCGGTGAGCATTGCCCGGAACGGCGGTTCACCGCGTTCGGTGGGGGCATCGGCCACGGACGGGCTGGCCTTGAGCCGTCCCGGAAAGCGGCCCAGCTGCGGGATCCAGACCAGCAGCGCCAGCAGCGCGGGCACCGCCCAGAGCGCCAGGGCCGCCTGCCACTTCCCGTCCAGCGCGGTGACCAGGGGTGCGGTGAGACCCGATGCCAGGGCGGCGCCGACAAACAGCGCGGTGGAGTACAGTCCCATCATCAACCCCGCACGGTGCGCAAAGTCCTGTTTGATGGCTGCGGGCATCACCACATTGCCCACCGCGATCGCGGCGCCCACCAGCACGGTGCCGGCGAACAGGGCCAGCAGGCTGGGGTGCAGGCGAAGCAGGATTCCCGCCGCGAGCGTCAGCATGGTCACGCCCAGCAGCCGGTGCATCCCGATCCGACGGGTCAGCCCGGGGGTGAGGAACGCGAAGACCCCAAAGGCGAAGACCGGGATGGTGGTGAGCAGGCTTGCCGCGGTGGCCGACAGGCCCAGCGCCTCGCGGATCTCTGCCAGAACCGGGCCGATCGCCGCCACGCCAATGCGCAGGTTCAGGCCGATCAGGATCAGCCCCGCACCGAGCAGCAGCAGCGCCCATCGGCCATGGGCGCGTTCGGCGGGCTGGCCCACCTCCGGGGCGGAGGGAGGTTCACCGCCGGGAACGGGATAGGTTTCCAGGGCAGCGGCGTCTTCGGGGCGCGGGGTCATCGGATCCTTGCTTCAATATCGTTCGGGGGGATAAAAGTGCGTTGGGCCAGATCCCTGGCCGTGGTCGCCGGCCTTAGGCGCGGTGGTGCACTGTGCTTCCATGTTTTCGCCCGCCACCCCTGACGCTCAACCGGTAGAGTGACTCTTGATGCTGAAAACTCGCCACGACCTGCTTTCACCCGAGCAGACGCTACTGCTCGGGCACGATCACTTCACGCCCGCCCACCTTCACGATGAAGGCCACCTGGTGTATCCGGCCAGCGGGGTGCTATCCATGCTCACCGATGCCGGATCCTGGATCGCCCCCTGGAACCGTGCGGTGTGGATCCCCGGAGGGTTCATGCATCAGCACCGCGCCCACGGCCACACCGACATGCGGATCGTTTTCATGGGAGAGCGTTTCGCCGCGCTGCTGCCCGAACGCCCGGCCGTGCTGGCCGTCTCGCCACTGGCCCGTGAGGCCACCCTTGCCCTGACCGGGCAGCGGCGGCGGGCAGCGGCGGTGCGTGACCGGTTGCGCATGGTGATCATTGATGAACTCACCGTAACGCCGGAACAGCCCCTGCACCTGCCCGAACCGCACAACGACCGGCTGCGCGCCGTCACCCGCCTGGTGGGACGCGACCTGGCCGACCCGGCCAGCCTGAGGGAACTGGGGCACCGCGTCGGGGCGAGCGAACGCACCCTCAGCCGCCTTTTCCAGGCCGAAACCGGAATGAGTTTCCGACAGTGGCGCACCCAGCTGCGCATCCATCGCGCCCTGCTGCTGCTCACCGACGGGGTGTCCGTGCTCGATACCGCCACGGCCTGCGGGTGGAGCAACCCCAGCACCTTCATTGATGCATTCACCGCTCTGGTGGGGGTGACCCCGGGCAACTATCAGCGGACGCTGCATGCGCCGGCGGGAACCGGGCAGGAACGCTGGGGATGAGCTTGCCGGACACTGACCGCAAGGACGGGGCCAAGGGGCCGGGCGGCCGGACAAACCCGGCCGCGGGCGAACCACGAAACCAAGGCACGGGGATGACGCAAACCTTCCAGGAAATAGCAGTGGACAAAAGCGGGCAGGTCGCGACCATCTGGTTGCGCAATCCGGCCCAGCACAACGCGCTGACGCTGGGCATGTGCCAGGAACTCATCCAGGCCCTGACGTGCCTGGGGGAGGATCCGCACATCAGGTGCATCATTCTGCGCGGAGAGGGCAAGGAATTCAGCGCCGGCATCGCCATCAACGAGATGGACCGGGTGCTCTTCGATGAGGATCGGCAGGGCAACCCGCTGAACCACTTTGACCTGCTCGATATGGCCATCGTGAGCTGCCCGGTGCCCACCGTGGCGGCCGTGGAGGGCAACTGCTTTGGTGGAGCATGGCAGCTGGCCGCGGCCTGCGACATCCAGCTGGCGGCGGAGAACGTCCGCTTCGCCATCACCCCGGCCAAGCTAGGGCTGGTCTACCCGCAGCGCGGCATTGAGCGCCTGCGCGACCGCGTCGGCCAGAGCCGAGCCCGCTACCTGCTGTTCAGCGCCGCGTCCATCAGCGCGGCGAAGGCCGTGGACTGGAATCTCTTCACCGACCTGGTGCCGGCCGACGGCATGGAGCGGGCGCTGGAGGACCTGACCGGGCGGCTGGTGGCCAATTCACCGTTCTCCATCCGGCAGACCAAGCAGGTCATGGGGATGGGTCCTGCAAACGGGCAGGTGACGGAGCACTGGCGGCGGTTGTGGGCGCAGAACGCGGCCAGCACGGACCTGGCCGAGGGGCGCCGGGCGTTCCTTGAACACCGCCGACCCGATTTTTCCACCCACCGACCCGAGGGCGGGGCGGGCCAGGATTCCTGAAGGTCCACACTGCTTCACGCCACGCTCCGGCCGGGACAGTTTGCAGGGTGCGAACCGTCCCGGGCGGCAGGCGGGCTTAAACCGTGGCGTTGTCCTGCCCGGCCAGGGCGCCCCGGCCCGGCGCGTCCTCCTGGCCGTGGCGTGCCACCAGCTCGCGCTTGAGGATCTTGCCGCTGGGACCCAGCGGGAACTCGGAAATGACCTCAATGTGGCGGGGGTACTTGTAGGCGGCGACCCGTTCGCTGATCCACGTGCCGATGCTCCGGGCGTCCAGGGTTGAACCGGCTTCCAGTGTCACTGAAGCGGCCACCTCCTGGCCATGGGTGGGGTGCGGCACGCCGTAGACGGCCGCGTTGGAGATCTCGGGATGGCTGATGAGCACCTCCTCCACCTCTCGCGGATAGACGTTGTAGCCGTTGCGCAGGATCATGTCCTTGGTGCGGTCCATGATGCGCAGGTAGTCATCCTCGTCCTTCGTTCCCAGGTCCCCGGTGCGGAACCACCCGTCCACCATTGCCTCTGCCGTCGCCTCGGGCCGGTTCAGGTAGCCGGAGAACAGGTTGTGGCCGCGGACCACTAGTTCGCCCAGTTCCCCGCGCGGCAGCAGCTTGATCGAATCGCGAACCAGCGGGTCGGCGATCTCCACATCCACACCCCACACCGGGGTGCCGATAGTGCCCGGACGCGGTTCGCGGCCCACATGGTTGAAGGTGGCGGCCGGGGAGGTTTCGGTCAGCCCGTAGGCCTCGTGGATGCGCGCCCCGAAGCGGGCCTCGAACGCCTCGAGCACCGCCACCGGCAGCGACGCGCCGCCGGAGACCCCGTAGCGCAGCTTGGTCGGCTTGTCGGTGCGCTGCCGTCCAGCCTCCAAAAGCGCCACATACATGGTGGGCACCCCGATGAACACGTCGATTTCCTCATCCAGCAGCAGGTCCAGGGCACCCTGCGCGGTGAACTTGGGCAGCAGCATGAGTTCGCTGCCGGCCCGCAGCCCGGTGTTCAGCACCGCGGTCTGCCCGAAGATGTGGAACAGCGGCAGCCCGCCGAAGATCTTGTCTCCGGCGCGCATGTCAATGGTGTTCACCAGCAGGGTGTTGGTCTGCTCCACCAGGGCCAGGTGTGAACCCATGGCCCCCTTGGGCTTGCCCGTGGTGCCGGAGGTGTACAAGATGGTGGCCATGTTCTCCGGGTGCTGCGGAACATAGGTGGTGATCGCTTCCGCGCGCCGGGCCCGGTCCTCCAACCGGTCCGAGCCCAGCTCTTCCGGGGCCATGACGCTGAAGACCTGCACCCCGGCGGCCTGGGCGCCTGCGCTGCCCTCGCCCAGCAGCGGGGCGGCGCAGATCATGAGGGTGGCCTGCGAATCTTCCAGCACGTAGGCAATCTCGTGCCGCTTAAGCAACGCGTGGATCGGTACTACGACGGCCCCCAAGGACAACACCGCATAGTAGACCCGCGCGAAGTCGGTGACGTTGGGGATCAGCACCGCGACGCGGTCCCCTTCGGTGATGCCGTGTTCCCGCAAGGCCCCGGCATATGCCCGGGTCTCATCCCACAGCTGCGCGTAGGTGGTGCTCACCCCGCTCATGGTGATGGCATTGCGCTCGCCGAAGCGGGTGGCTGATTCGGCGAGGATCGCGGCAACGGACATGGTGAGGTTTGATGCTGGGCGAGTCATCGGTACTCCTTGCGGGATGGAAGTGTGAGTCCAGTCACAAACTGTGATTACTCCATAGTAGTGAAACTGGGTATCAATTCAAGGCATGAAGTGTCATGTTGGGTCATCGGGGGCGTCAAACCGCGCCAGCAGGGGTGTTCGGTGAACCTGAAAAGTTCCCGGTGGTCGTGGCCAGCGCGGCGCGCGCCTGCGTAGCGTGGCGCCTATGGGCACCGCGACCTGTCATCGCACACGCCCCGGTGCCCGCGGCAAACACCGATGAGTACTAGGAGGGAACATGGCTTCCGAATCGAAGACCACCGTGGACCACGATGAGATTCGTCAGTGGGTGGAGAAGAACGAGGGCAGCCCTGCCTGCGTGCGTTCCACCGGGGACGCGGATGACCCGGGCATCCTGCGCTTCGACTTCCCCGGGGGCGCCGGGGAGGACGCCTTGCAGCACATTTCCTGGGAGGACTGGTTCGACAAGTTCGACGCCGAACGCCTGGCCCTGCTCTACCAGGAGCACAAGGCCGACGGGGAGGCGAGCACCTTCTTCAAGATCGTCAAGCGCTGACCGGCAGCCAGGTCAGCTGGCAAGGACCCGGCCGACGGCAGCAGTGCCGTCGGCCGGGTCTTTGCCTGTGCCGCGGTTCTAGCCCTTGACGGGCCGCGGGGAATCCAGGACCACATCGGCCGCTTCGGTGGAGCGGTCGGTCACCGTGGTCTCCGATTCCAGGTGCACCGCGGGGGAGGGGATGAGCCCGGCCCCGCCGAAGCGCTCCATGACCCGCAGCTGGGCCACCATGTCCTCACCGGCGTGCGCCGCCGGCAGCTGGCGCCAGAATTCGAACCCGCCGCATTCCTCGAGCTTCGCCCGGTCAAAGAGCACGCAGCCGCCCACCCAGGCGACCTTGTACAGCCGCCACTGCTGCGGCCCGATCCCCAGCTGCTGGGCAATGTGGGACAGGTTCGCGGCGTTGTGCAGCGTCCAGCGCTCAAAGTTCGCATCCCCCGGACGCAGCCTTTCGGGCCGCGGCGGCTGCTCCCACAGCTCGAACGGTTCCTGCTCCTGGGGCCGGCGGTCCTTCAGGTAGGACAGCCCCTGCACGGCGGCCCCGATGAAACCGCAACCGGCCCAGTCCATGGCCTGCTGCAGCTGGCTGATCCCCTGCGGGGTGAGCCAGACGTCATTGTCCAGGAACAGGACCCGTTCCGCGGTGGCCCGGCGCAGCAGGAAGTCGCGCTGCTGGGCCATGCCGCGGCGCGGCAGGTTGCGTTCCAGGCTGACCGTCCGGCCCTGGATGCGCAGCACCCGGACCATCGCCTCCACGGCAGGGTGTTCCCACCCGGGCGTCGCGTCGTTCTGGTCGGCGATGATCACGCCGAACTCACAGTCCTGCTGGCCGGCCAATCCGGCCAGGGTGACCGCCAGTTCCGCTTCCCGCGCGAAGCTGGGAATCAACACCTGCAGACTTGGGGTTGTGCCCGCCATCTCAGCCTCCCGCTTCCGGGGACTGTTCGGCGACCTGGGCCGCCGCGCCGTTGCCGGCCGCCCCCTGCTGGGACATGCGGCGCAGCAGTCCGGTGGTGGAATGATCCGAGACGTAGTCCAGGATCCGCACCTGACCGCCGTACTCGCGCACGCTGGCGCTCTCGGCGAGCATCTGCTCGGTGTAGTCCCCGCCCTTGGCGTAGATCTCCGGCTGCAGCGACTGGATCAACGGCACCGGGGTGTCCGAGTCGAAGACCGTGACATAGTCCACGCAGCTGAGCGCCTCAATCACCGCGGCCCGGTCGGCGACCGGATTCACCGGCCGCCCCTCGCCCTTGAGCCGGCGCACCGACTCATCCGAGTTCAGGGCCACCACCAGCACATCACCCAGCTCCTTGGCCTGCTCCAGGTAGCTGGTGTGCCCCCGGTGCAGCACATCAAAACAGCCGTTGGTCAGCACCACGCTCTGCCCGTCCTCACGGTGCCGGGCAATGGCCTGCGCCAGATCCCCCGTATTGAAGTGCACCCGTGACGCGCCGCCCAGGTGGGCCCGCAGGTCCGCGGTACTGCACACCGAGGTGCCCGGACGGTGCACCACCACGGTGGCGGCGGCCTGCGCCAGCTCCAGCGCGATGTTGCGCGGCAGCCCGGCCGCGCAGCCCAGCGACAGGGCGGCCACGAATGTGTCCCCGGCCCCCGAGGCCTGCTTCTCGGTCACCGGCCGCGCCCACGTGCGGTGTTCGCGGCCGCTGGCGGTGAAGTAGATGGTGCCCTCCTGGTCCAGGGTGACCACCACCGCCCGGGACCCGGTCTGCGCCAGCAGCTCGGTGTGCCGCTCACGCAGCAGCGCCACCCGGTCCTGCGGGCGCTGGCCCTCCCACCCCAGCAGGCCCAGGGCCTCCTGAGCGTTGGGGGTGGCCAGGTCCGGGACCAGCGCGGCCCACGGGCGCGGGTCGTGGGCGTCAATGATCACCAGCTGGTCCGGGTCGCGGTCGGCCAGCTCGGCCACCAGCGCGTCATGCACCTGGCCGCGCAGCATCCCCGAATCGTAGTCGCACACCACCACAACGTCCGCCCCCTTCACGGCCGCGGCCACCCGGTCGGCGACCGCCTGCAGCGCCTCGGCGGGCACGGTGCGGGACTGCTCGTCGAGGCGGAAGAGGATCTGGTCCCCGCCGATGATCCGGTCCTTGGTGGTGGTGGCCGCCTGCTCGTGCTCCACCAGGGCGCTGGTGTCGATGCCCTCCTGCTCCAGCAGGTGGCGCAGCCTGATGCCGGCCCGGTCCCGGCCCACCAGCCCCAGCATCCGCACCGCCCCGCCCAGCCGGGCGGCGTTCATGGCGGTGTTCGCCGCGCCACCCGGCGCGTAGGAGCGTTCACGGACCTCCACCACCGGGGCCGGGGCCTCACGGCAGAAGCGTTCGATGTCCCCGTGCCACCAGCCGTCAAGCATGACATCGCCGACCACGGCCACCACCGGGGCGGCCTCGGCCAGCAGCTGGGGGACCTGTTCGGTCAGGGCGTGCAGTTGGTCTAGTGGCGACTTCATGGGGTCCTCCGTTCCGGGGCGCTCACGTGGACGACCTTGGTGAGCGTGAATTCATCCAACAGCTCCGGCCCGTAGCCGAAGCCGGCGCCGCTGTCCCCGCGGGGTTCGGCCGCTCCGCCCGGAGCCCCGCCGAAGACCGCGTTGACCTTCACGGTGCCCACCGGCAGCCCGGCGACCGCCTGCTGCAGGTGGGCGATGTCGGCGGTGAGCACGCTGGCGGCCAGACCATAGCGTCCGGCGCGGGCCTTGGCCAGTCCCTGTTCGAAGTCGTCCACGACCTCCACCGGGGCGATCGGCCCGAAGGTTTCCTCGTCCATGACGCGCATGCCCGAGGCGCACTGCAGCAGCACCGTGGCCGGGTAGTGGGCGCCGGGTCCCTCGGGCAGCATTCCGCCCTCGGCGGCGACCGCGCCGCTCGCCAGTGCCTGGCGCACCTGTTCGTGCACGCCCTCGCGGTGGGCGGCGTCCACCAGCGGCTGGAAGTCGCCCGAGGCGTTGCGCTGGCGGGCCTGCTCGGTCAGGGCCCGGCAGAATTCGGCGGCGATGTCCCGGTGCACGTAAATGCGTTCCACGCTGGTGCAGATCTGTCCGGCGTTGGCGAAGCAGCCCAGCGCGGCCTGCTCGGCCGCCCACTGCGGATCCACCCCGGCATCCACCAGCAGCGGGTCGTTGCCACCGTTTTCACGGATCAGATGCGCCGAGGTGGCGGCGGCGACCTCGGCCAACCGGGCGCCGGTGGCGCTGGAGCCCACGTGGGCGATCACCTGCGCCTGCCCGGCCTCGCTTAGCACCCGCCCGGTGGCGGCATCCCCGAGCACGGTGCTGAACACCCCGGGGGCGAAGATCGGTTCGAGCAGCTCACCCAGCCGCGCCCCCACCTGCGGGCAGCGTTCGCTGGGCTTGTGCACCACGGTGTTGCCGGTGACCAGTGCGGCCC
>NZ_JAVGCZ010000058.1:0-16236 GCF_052928425.1 Glutamicibacter sp. BSL13 | reverse complement strand
CTGTGGTTTAGCGGCGGAGGCCTGTATCGCTGCGGTTTCGGATCCCCGGCATCCGGGCTTTCCGAGCCGGGGTGGTTGGACCCTACCGGCCGTCCCCGGTGGGCGGGGCGCCGGGGTGCAGCAGCACCGAGCCCGCCGATACCTGCAGGCCCACCTGGTGGCTGGAATTGGAACTGACCTGTAAGCGGTTATCCACGCTTCCTGCGGAGACCTCGCTGGCCACGGAATAACTGGTGTCCGGCAGCGTCAGATCCAATAGCCCGGCGCTGACCTGTGCGTCAACCGTGGCCGGTGCCTTGCCGGTCAGTTCGCTGTTCAGTCGTCCGGCGGCGACGGCGTAGGTGGCGTCCGCGACATCGGCCAGGACCACGTCGGCCTGCCCGGCCCCAAGATCCACATCCAAGCTCGTGGCCGAGCCGTTGGCGCGCAGGTATCCTGCATCAACGTCGAGATCGAGCCGCGCGAAGTTTCCGTTCGCCAGCAGTTCACCGGCCTCCAGGGTCAGGGTGGCGTTCAGCTGTCCATTGTCCAGCTCCCGGGGCAGGGTGAGCTTTACGTCGTTGCGGGAGCGGTCGCAGCCCAGGAAGCACCAGCTCTGCCATCCGCCGGGCGGCTTCACCTCCAGCGTGTTGCCGCGGCGCTCCAGTGACCAGGAGCCGCGGGAGCTGCGCACATCGAGCACCGCCTCGGGGGTGTCGGCGAATTCGAGGGTGAACTGTCCGGCCTCCGCGTTGACCTTCAGGTTGGTGGTTCCCTTGGCATCGGCGGTCAGCACCGTGTGGCTGCGGGAGAGGGTGGCAACCGATTGGTTGACGGCTCCGGCGATCACGCCGAGCAGGATCAGTCCGCCCAGCACGGCCAGCACAATACCCACGGGGCTCAGGGGCCGGCGTTGACGGGTGTCCCCAACGGGCGGTGGAGTGGTGGGGGTGGTCATGGGGTGCTCCTATCGGTGTTGCCGGTGCCCGTGTCCTGGATATGCGCCAGGGCGGCGAGCACGCGCCGGTTGCCGGTGCCATCGGCTTCCAGGTCGAGTTTTTGGAAAATGGAGGTAATGTACTTCTCCACGCTGGCTTCGGACAAGTGCAGAAGCCTGGCGATCGCCTGGTTGGACTTGCCCTCGGCCAGGGCGGCCAGCACCGTGCGTTCGCGTTCGGTCAACCGCTGCATGCGGTCGTCATGGTTTCGTCGGGTCAACAGCTGTGCCACCACTTCCTGGTCGAGCACGGTTCCGCCGGAACGGATCTGTTCCAGGGATTCAATGAACTCGGCTACGTCCGCCACCCGGTCCTTGAGCAGGTAGCCCAGGGCCCCGGACTGCATGGCAATCAGTTCGGCGGCGTAGCGTTCCTCCACGTACTGCGAGAGCACCAGCAGCGGCAGCTGCGGGTAGCTGCGCCGCAGCTGCAGTGCCGCGCGGATCCCCTCGTCGGTGTAGCTCGGGGGCAGGCGCACATCCAGGATGCACAGTTCGGGGAACTGCGCGGGGTCCGCCTGCTGCATGAAACCGCTCAGCCCACCGGCGTCCGGCAGCGCGGCGACCACCTCGTGGCCGGAGTGTTCCAGCAGCCGCACCAGCCCTTCGCGCAGCAGCACCGAGTCCTCACAAATCAGTACGCGCATGGCACGTTCACCTCCAGTGCGGTGGGCCCGCCGTGCGGGCTGTCCAGGTGGACGGTGCCGCCGGCGGCCAGCACCCGGTTGGTGATCCCGTCCAGGCCGCCGCCGGGCAGGACCGCGGCCCCGCCCACCCCGTTGTCCTCCACCCGCGCCCAGAGCCGGGACTGGCCCTGTTCCGCACGCAACCGCACGGTAACCCGGCATTCGGAAGCCCGGGAGTGCTTGGCCGCATTGTTCAGGGCTTCGGCGATGGAGAAATAGACGGCCGCTTCCGCGGTCTTCTCGCAGCGCCGGGGCAGGTCCACATCCAATTTCACCGGGATGTGGGATCGTCCGGCCACGGCCGAGAGGGCCGCATCCAGTCCGCGGTCCTCCAACACGGAGGCGTAGATGCCGCGGGTGAGCTGGCGCAGTTCGGTGATGGCCGCCTTCGTGGAGGTGTGCGCCTCGGCCACCAGTTCCTTTGCGGCCTGCGGGTTGGTGTCGATCTGCTGGTGGGCCAGGCCCAGGGCCATGCCCACCGACACCAGCCGGGGCTGTACCCCGTCATGCAGGTCCCGTTCAATGCGGGTGCGTTCCAGTTCCGCGGCCCGCAGCGCCCCGGCCCGTTGGGCGGAGCTGGTGTAGGCCCGGGCACTGAGGTCGGTTTCACGGGCCACCGAACCGATGATGGCGGTGGTGATGGCCCGGTGCAGGAATGCCAGGCCCACGAGCGCCGCGCATCCAACGAGGGTAATGATCAGCATCAGCGGGGCCTGGGAGGCCGGAAGCTGCCAGCCGAACGGGCCCGAAACCTCCTCGGCCCCGGTCAGCGGCGCGAAGGAGAGAACCAGGGACTCAATGGTCCACTGGGCCACGTTGAGGGTGGCGGCACCCAGCAATACGGCAAGGGCGAAGCTGCCAAAGGCCGCCCACATCCGCCCGCTGGACAGATTGCGGCCCAGGCTGCGCAGGTACTGCCCGAAGCCGGGACCCTGGCTGGGCTGCCAGCGCAGCTCGGCGACGGGCAGTTCGTACAGGTCGGTGACCCTGCGGGTTTCGAACCAGGACAGGGCAAAGATCGCATAGACCAGCCCCACCAGCATCAGCAGGCCCAGACCCAGCAGGACCACCAGGGCCAGGCTGGCCGGAAGCCAGACGGCCAACAGCGTGATCGCGGCGACCCCAAAGGTGCCCATCACGGCAAGCTGCAGCAGGGTCAGCCCCAACCGCAGCGGCGGGCGCCAGGTGCCCGGGGGAGAAGGTAACGGTGTCGAAGTCATACCTCAACCCTAGGTACTGGCCGGGCCGGGCAACACGGAGGGATCCGGAGAACTTCATTATGGAAAACCCGAAGGCACCCTGCCAGGGGCAGGGTGCCTTCGGTGCGATCAATGGATCAGGCCTCGTTCTGCATGGCCTCCTGGCTCATCCACGCGATTTCCCACACGTGCCCGTCCGGGTCCTTGACGGCTGCCTGGTACATGCCCTCGAACGGTTCGCTGGCCTCCCGGTAGACCGCGCCGCCGCCGGCCACGGCCTTGGCCACGAAATCATCGACTTCGCTGCGTGAATCGGCGGACAGGGCGTTGAGCACTTCACGGGTGCCGCTGCCCACGGTGGGGGTGTCCCCATCGATGAGGAAGCTGGCGAAAAAGTCGCGGTGCAGCACCATCACGGTGATCGTGTCACTGATCATCCAGGAGGTGGCGTTGGAATCCGAGAACATCTCATTCTTGGTAAACCCCAGCCCCTCATAGAAGGCATCGGCCTTCGCCAGGTCGGCGGTGGGCAGGTTGACAAAGATCATGCGGCTCATGGGGACCTCGCAAGCTGGATGGATGTCCGGCACTGTTGTGCCCGGGCACCTACTACTGTGCTCGAGACCCGCGTGGTGCGGCAAGGGCTGGCAAGATTTTCTTCGCCGCGAGCGGTCCGGCGCGCCCGGGGGCATGAGAAAGGCGTGGTTTTGACGGTGGTTGCCGTCAAAACCACGCCGGTCAGCTGCTGGGGACCTGGTGGCTGAAGGGGCCGGGTAGGGCTTTCAGCGCGTGCTAGACGAGGGACTTGGTGATCTCCAGCGGGATGCGGTCCCGGGTGTAGGTGATGTGGTCGTAGCCGTGCGGTTCCGGGGTGCCATCCTCGCCGATGTTGACGAAGACCAGCTTGTCGATGGTCAGGATCTTGGCCTGGGTGAAGATGTTGCGCACCTCGGCGCGCAGCGTGATGGAGGTGCGCCCAAAGTCGGTGGCGGTCAGCCCCATCTCAATCAGGTCGCCTTCCTTCGCTGAGGCCACGAAGTTGATCTCGGACATGTACTTGGTCACCACGTGCTTGTTGCCCAACTGGATGATCGAGTAGATTGCCGCTTCCTCATCGATCCAGCGCAGCAGCGAACCGCCGAACAGCGTGCCGTTGGCGTTCAGGTCCTCGGGGCGGACCCACTTGCGGGTGTGAAAGGTAATTGCTTCAGCCATGTCTTAAACCTTAGGTGCCCGCGCCCCGGCGCGCAGTAACCTGCAAAACAGTGTAGGGGATTACACATTTCCCGCTACCCCCTGAGGTTTTGCGGATGGACGTTGCTCGCGAGCCGCGCGCAGGCGCTGCACCAGTTCCGAGTCATTGGCCACATCGGCGATGCTCAATGTCAGGGCGTGCCCCGCGTCCAGGACCGTCTCGGAACCGTCGGTGCCGGCCGCGTTCCGAGCGAAGTCGGAAGGTGTGCATCGCCGCGTCGCTGTTCCTGACCGTCAACATCGGGTGAATGCCCTTCAAGGTACTGGCAAACGCTGCCTGTGCCTGGCGGGCCACCGGGCAGATCGTTTCCCTGGTCCGCGGCTAGGCGCGCGGCACACCGTGGTTTGTGGTGGCGCCGATCGGGCACGGATACTGGAAACACCGAACTCAACTCGGCGGCGGGGCAGGGCGCCCCGGTATAGCCTGTAGAGGCAGGAGCGGACCATGTACGGCAAGGGACAGGGGGCGTCAGTGATTCCAAATGACTACAGTGATGTCAAACAGCAAGTCTCCACCGGCTCCCTGCCGGAAAAGGCTCGCATCGAGGAGCTGCTGCAGGATGTGCACGCCCGCTACGCCGACATCGACGAAGGCATGCTGGCCTATTACATTCCCATCCTCGGTGAAGTGGACCCCTCCCTGTTTGCCGTGGCCCTGTCCAACGTCGGCGGCAACGTGCTATGCGCCGGGGACGTGAACTACGAGTTCTCCATCCAGTCGATCTCCAAGATGTTCGTCTACGCGCTGGTCCTGCAGGAGCTGGGCCATGACGCGGTGCGCGACTACATCGGGGTGAACAACACCGGCATGTCCTTCAACTCGGTGATGGCCATTGAGCTGAACGAGGGGCATCCCATGAACCCCATGGTCAATGCCGGGGCGCTGGCCACCGCGGCACTGGTTCCGGGGCAGACCGCGGCCGAGAAGTGGGAGAACATCCGCGAATGCCTCTCCGCCTTCGCCGGACGCCACCTGAAGATGGACGGCGAGGTCTACCGTTCCGAATCCCGCAGCAACGAGCGCAACAAGGCGCTGGGCCGGCTCCTGAAGGCCCACGGGCAGCTGGAGGGCGAACCGCTGGAAATCGTGGACATCTACACCCGCCAGTGCGCGCTGAAGGTCACCGCCCACGACCTGGCGATCATGGGCTCCACGCTCGCCGACGGCGGGGTCAACCCGGTCACCGGGGAGCGGGTAATCTCCGCGGACGTATGCCGGGACGTATTGGCCGTGGTGGCCACCAATGGCCTCTACGAGAAGTCCGGTGAATGGCTCTTTGAAATCGGCATCCCCGCCAAGTCCGGGGTCTCCGGCGGCATTGTGGCCATGGCCCCGGGCAAGGGCGCGATCGGCGCGTTCTCGCCGCTGCTGGACAATGCCGGCAACTCGGTGCGCTCCCAGCTGGCCATCGGCCACCTCTCCCGCGCGCTGGGACTGAACCTCTTCGCCTCCGCGCCGCAGCGTCCGGCCACCAGCTGATCTGAACCCGGCGCGGATCAGGGGCCCGCTACCCCCGCGCGGAAACCCGGGCTTCGAGCCCCGCCAGGATGATGTCCAGGCCCTGCCCGAAGGTCTGCTCACCCAGTGTGCGCCGGCCGAACCGGGGCCGGGGAACTAGGCCCGGTCGCCCTGGCGGCCAATGAGGTAGCGTTGTCCGTGGCTGGTTTCAGTCCCGGACAATGTCTCTTTGGGAGGGCGCGCTCGGTGGGTACGGTGACAATTGGTGCAATTCTCGCACTCAGCGCCGCCACCTTCGTGGGCGCCTCGACCCAGCGGGTGAGCGGGATGGGTTTCGCCCTGGTCTCCTCACCCTTCATCGTGATGGTGCTCGGCCCCTTCGAGGGGGTCATGCTGGTGAACTTCCTGGGTACCTGCAGCAGCTTCTTGATCCTGGCCCAGGTGTTCCGTGAGGTGGAATACCGCAAGGTCATGCTGCTGCTGGTCCCGGCGGTGATCATGACCGTCCCCGGCGCCTGGGTCGCCAGCCAGCTGGGCGGACCAAAACTTTCCATCGCCATCGCCGTGATGGTGATGCTGGCGCTGGGATCCAGCTTCCTGCTGCGGAACCTGAAATCCGCCGACAGCAAGGGACTGGCCATTGGGGCCGGGGCGGTGTCCGGGTTCATGTCGGTCACCGCGGCGGTCTCCGGTCCGGCGATTGCCGCCTACGCGGTGGCCAGCCGCTGGCCGCAGGCGAAGTTCGCGATCTCGGTGCAGCTGTACTTCTTTGTGCTCTCCATTGCCTCGCTGATCGCCAAGGGCGGGATGCCGCAGCTGCACTGGAGCCAGTGGGTGGGCTGCGTCATCGCCATGGTGTGCGGCATCCTGCTGGGCAACTGGCTGGCCCCAAAAATCCCGCACAAGGTCAGCCGCGCCTTCGTGGTGATCATCGCGTTCGCCGGGGCGCTGACCCTGCTGGCCAGCGGCGTGCGCGAGATGCTGGGCTAATCCCGTTCCAGGATCTGCCGCGCCTGGCGCAGCACCGGCTCGTCGACCATCTGGCCCTCAAAGCTGAAGACCCCACGCTCGTTCTGCGCGGCCTGCAGCACCCGCTGCGCCCACTGCCGCCGCTGCGTGCCGGCGAACGCCTCGCGCACCACCGGCACATGGGAGGGGTGGATCAGCACCTTGGCGGTGAACCCGCTGGCCTGCGCGTCCTCCGCCTCGGCCGCGAGCCCGGCCAGGTCCGGGATGTCCAGGTAGACCGAGTCCAGCGCCTGCTTGTCCCAGGCGCGGGCCGCCAGCAGGACGCGAGCGCGGGCGTGCACGGCAACCTGCCGGTAGGCGCCGTCGGCGCGCCGGGAGGAGGTCCCGCCCAGGGAGGCGACCAGGTCCTCGGCGCCCCACATCAGCCCGTGGACCGCCGGATGGGCGGCCAGGGCCTCGGCCGCCAAGACCCCGCGCGCGGTCTCAATCAGCGCGTACACCCTTAGCCCCTCCAGCTCGGCGAGCACCCGCGGGTCCTCGGCCTTGGGCAGCATCACCTTGGTGTAGCCGCTGGTGCGCACCATGGCCAGGTCCTCGGCGAAGTGCGCGGAGTCGGCGGCATTGACCCGCACCAGGGTGCGCGCCGGATCCAGTGCGGATTCGCCCACCCACTGCCGGGCCTGGTGTTTTGCGTCCTGCGCGACCGCGTCCTCCAGGTCCAGGATCACCACGTCGGCGCGTTCGGCCGCCTTGCCGTAGCGTTCGGGACGGTCTGCGGGACAGAAAAGCCATGCCGGGCCCATGCTGCTCATCCTTCCTCGGCCGCCTCGGCGTAGTGCATCTGCGCCACCGGCTGCCGGGCCGTGAGCTGGTCACCCAGGCCCACCAGCAGCTTCACGGTTCCGTCCGCCGGGGCGGTGATCTCGTGTTCCATTTTCATGGCCTCCACCGCCAACAGCACGTCTCCGGCCTGCACCTGCTGGCCGTCCTGCACGTTGAGCACGCACACCGCCCCGGGCATGGGGGAGAGCAGCTGGGCATCCAGTGGTGAGGCGGCACGCTGCAGCAGGGCCAGGGAGCGGGAGAGCTGCTCGGCGCGGTCCACCCGGCGCAGCGCGAACGTTGCCGCCCCGCGCTGCACCCACGCGGTGCCCTGGGGGTCCAGCTGGGCGCGCAGCGCCCGGCCGTCCACCAGCACCGGGCCCGCACCGGTGCTGACCTCGCACCGCTGGTCCTCGTGGCGCAGCTGCCAGCCGCCGGGCGTGGCCGTCACCTGCAGCTGGCATGAGTGCTCGTCGTGCTCAAGGAGCAGGGTGCGGCTGAGCGGCCCGGTGCTGCTGAACCCGGTGCCCGACCAGGGGCCGCGGCCCACCGGCTGGGCCGCCAGCCAGGCGGCCGCGGCCTGGGCGTAGTCGGCGAAATCCGGGACGGCCGGCTGCCAGCGTTCAAGGAAGCGGGCGATCAGCTCGGTGTCCAGCCGCCCGGCGCGCACCTGCTGGTCATCGAGCAGGGCGGCCAGGAATTCGGTGTTGGTGTGCACCCCGGTGACCAGCAGCTCATCCAGCGCCGTGCGCAGGCGCTGCAGGGCGGCGGCGCGGTCGCTTCCGGTGGCGATCAGCTTGGCCAGCATCGGGTCGTAATGCGCGGAGACGGTGGCCCCGGGGGCCAGCATCGAATCCAGGCGCAGCCCGGTGCCGGCGGGTTCCCGGTACCCGGTGATGGTGCCGGTGGAGGGCACAAAGTCGTGTTCCGGGCGTTCGGCGTACAGCCTCGCCTCAATGGAGTGGCCCTGCAGGCTGACCGCCTCCTGCCCGAAGTCCAGCGGCGCCCCGGCGGCGATGCGCACCTGCTGTTCCACCAGGTCCAGTTGGCGCCCCCGAACCCGCACCACCTGTTCGGTGACCGGGTGCTCCACCTGCAGGCGGGTGTTCATTTCCATGAAGAAGAACTCCTCCGGGCGCTGGGCGGAGACCAGGAACTCCACGGTGCCGGCCCCCACGTAGTCCACCGCCCGGGCCGCCTGGACTGCTGCGGCCCCCAGTTCGGCGCGCAGCGCCTCACCGTTGGGCAGGTCGCCGAGCAGCGCCGAGGGGGCCTCCTCGATGACCTTCTGGTGGCGCCGCTGCAGTGAGCATTCGCGTTCACCCAGGTGCACGATGTTCCCGTGCGTGTCCCCGAGCACCTGCACCTCGATGTGGCGTGGGGTTTCGATCAGCCGCTCCAGCAGCAGCGTGTCATCCCCGAACGCGGTGGCCGCCACCCGGCGGGCCGCGGCCAGCGCCCCGGGCAGCTGCTCGGCCCGGTGGACCTGGACCATGCCCTTGCCCCCGCCGCCGGCGGAGGGCTTGATCAGCAACGGGAACCCGACCTCAATGGCGCGGGCGGTGATCTGCTCATCATCCAGCCCGGCGGCGGAAAACCCGGCGGCCAGCGGCACGCCGCGGCTGGCCACCAGCTCCTTGGCCTTGATCTTGTCCGCCATGGCCTCCAGCGCGGAGACCTGCGGGCCAATCAGGGTGATGCCCGCGGCCTGCAGGGCCCGGGCGAACACCGGGTTTTCGGAGAGGAAACCGTAGCCGGGGTGCACGGCCGCCGCCCCGCTGTCCCGGGCG
This sequence comes from Glutamicibacter sp. BSL13, assembly GCF_052928425.1. Classification (NCBI taxonomy): domain Bacteria; kingdom Bacillati; phylum Actinomycetota; class Actinomycetes; order Micrococcales; family Micrococcaceae; genus Glutamicibacter; species Glutamicibacter sp. BSL13. The sequence continues at coordinate 7,081 of NZ_JAVGCZ010000058.1, read as the reverse complement.
GCCTGCACCACCTTGTCGATGTCAAGGTAGCTGTCGGTGGCCGGGGCCGGGCCCAGGTAGAGCGCGCTGTCGGCCTCCTGCACGTGCCGGGCGGCGGCGTCCGCGGCCGAGTAGACGGCGACCGCGTGGATGCCCAGGGCCTTGAGGGTACGAATCACGCGTACGGCGATCTCACCGCGGTTCGCCACAAGAACTTTGTCAAACAGGTCCACGGCTACATCCTGAAGATTCCGAAGTTGGTGTCCGGCAGCTGTTCACCGTCGGACAGGGACAGGGCGATGCCCAGCACCCGGCGGGTGTCCACCGGGTCGATCACCCCGTCATCCCACAACCGGGCGGTGGAGTAGTAGGGGCTGCCCATCCGGTCGTAGTCGGCCAGCACCGGGGCCGCGTAATCATCCTGTTCGGCCTGGCTCATCGGGTCCCCGGCCGCGGCGCGGGCCTCGGCGCGGATGGTGGTCAGCACCCCGGCGGCCTGGGATCCGCCCATCACCGAGATCCGGGCGTTGGGCCACATCCACAGGAAGCGGGGGGAGTAGGCCCGCCCGCACATGGCGTAGTTCCCGGCCCCGAAGGAGCCGCCGATGATGATCGTGTACTTCGCAACCCGGCAGGTGGCCACCGCGGTGACCAGCTTCGCCCCGTGCTTGGCGATGCCCCCGGCCTCCGCATCCCGCCCGACCATGAACCCGGAAATGTTCTGCAGGAACACCAGCGGGATGCCTCGCTGGTCGCACAGCTCGATGAAGTGCGCGCCCTTCATCGCCGATTCGGAGAACAGCACCCCGTTGTTGGCCAGGATTCCGACCTTCATCCCGTAGATGGTGGCGAACACGGTCACCAGCGTGGTGCCGTACTCCGGCTTAAACTCGCTGACCGACCCGCCGTCCACGATGCGTTCGATGACCTCGTGCACGTCGTAGGAGGCGTTCACGTCCACCGGGACCGCCTCCAGCAGCCCGGCCGGGTCCTTGGCCGGTTCGTTCCAGTCGCGTTCGGGCACCGGCGTCGGTTCGGGCAGGGTGCGCACCATGTCGCGGATCATCGACAGGGCGTGTTCATCGTTCTCGGCCAGGTGGTCCACCACCCCGGAGACCTCGGCGTGCAGTTGGCCGCCGCCCAGCTCCTCCGCGCTGACTTCCTCGCCGATGGCGGCCTTCACCAGGGGCGGGCCGCCCAGGAATATGGTGCCCTGCTCGCGCACGATCACGGTTTCATCGCTCATCGCCGGCACGTAGGCCCCGCCGGCGGTGCAGGAGCCGAGCACCGCGGAGAGCTGGGGGATGCCGCGCGAGGAGAGCTGGGCCTGATTGTAGAAGATCCGCCCGAAGTGCTCGCGGTCCGGGAACACCTCATCCTGCATGGGCAGGAAGGCCCCGCCCGAATCCACCAGGTAGATGCACGGCAGGCGGTGCTCCAGGGCAATCTGCTGGGCCCGCAGGTGCTTCTTCACGGTCATTGGGAAGTAGGTTCCGCCCTTGACCGTGGCGTCATTGCACACCACCATCACCGCGCGCCCGGCGACCTGGCCAATGCCGGTGATCATCCCGGCGCCGGGACTCGCATCGTCGTAGAGTCCGTGGGCCGCCAGCGGGGCGACCTCCAGGAAATCCGAGCCTTCATCCAGCAGCCGGCTGATCCGTTCGCGCGGCAGCAGCTTGCCGCGGGACACGTGACGTGCTCGGGACTTTTCACTGCCGCCCAGGGCGCTGCGCGCCAGTTTTTCGCGCAGCTCATCGACCAGGGCTCTCATGCTCGGTGCGGTGTCCGGAGTTGGTGTGCTCATCAGTCACTTCCCATCGGGTGGAGGTAAGAAGCGACCCGCTTTTCAGTTAAGGGTCATTTACTCTTCTAGCCAACAGTGTGACGCGCGCCATGTCAATGCCGCCACCGTGTTTTGCCCGCATTCCCCGGCGGGCAGGGCACCGAGGCGGGCCGGGAGGGGCACGGGCGCTAACCGTGGCGGCCCGGGTTGGACCCAAAAATGAAAACGCGGCGGCAAAAAGCCACAATAGAGGGGTGTCTACCCTCAGCCCTTCGGATACCCGCCATTCGCCTGCCGTTGAACTGGACATTGAGCGCCAGGCACTCTGGGCCGGACTGATTTGCTCGCTGCTGGGCACGGCCGTGGGCCTGCTGCTCTTCGCCGGTGGTCGACCCACCCTCTACGGCGGGCTGTCTGTGGGGGCGTTGGGCGCCATTTCCGGAGGCGTTGCCGCGGCCGGCAGCAGCGTCTGGGGATTCCGGCACCTGCTGGTGCAGCGGGAGCGCTGGCTGTGCGAACTGCCGCGCTGGCGGGAGCTGAACGCCATGTTCGCCCTGCTGCTGGTGCACGCCGCGATTGCCGTGATGGCCCTGAACGTCTTCTTCTACCTGATCCAGCGTTCCTTCTTCGGGCTGACCGTGGACATGTTCGCCGGCAGTGTCATGGTGGGGCTCGGGACGGGGCTGAGCGCCTACATCTCCCTGGAGGCCACCGCCCGCACCAGTTCGCACACCCTGTCGGTGGTGCTGGGCGGGTTCATGGTCTCCGGGGTCATGCTCAGCATGCTGGTGGCCGAAAACCCGATCTGGTGGAAAACCATGTTCTCCACCCTGGGCACCTTCGACAGCGGGGTGCGCTCCTTCTGGGCGTTTAACACCACCTTGTTCGTCACCGGCCTGGTGCTGGCGACCTTCAGCGAATTCCTGCTGCGGGACCTCAGCCGGCTGGCCCAGGCCTATGACCGGCGGGCCCGGGTGCGCGGGCAGCGGCTCTCACGGGTCTTCCGGCCCCGGCCGAAGGTGGTGCGCTGGTGCCTGCTGATCGTGGCCGGTGGGGTGATGCTCGCCGCCGTGGTGCCGGTGAACACCCTCGGGGACCTGCACGCCAGCGGAGTGTGGGCGGCCAGCGCCGCCCTGGTGGTGCTGTTGGCCGGCTCCGTTTTCCTGTTCCCCGGCTTTCCGGCGATCTTCCACCTGCTTTCCCTGGCCGCCCTGGGCGGGCTGGTGCTGTCCATGATGCTCTGGGCCCGTTGGGACTACTTCAACCTCACCGGGTTTGAACTGGCGGCGGTGGCCGTGCTGTTCGGCTGGATCAGTGCGTTCATCCGCACCACGGCGGCGCTGCTGGAGGTGACCATGCAGAAGCTGCAGGCCGAGGAAGAGGCTGCGGACGCGGGCCGGTGAGAGCCCGGTTGACAGCCGGTGCCCGAGACGGGCCGAGATGCGCCCAACCGGCAAGGTCAGCTGGCGTGGCCAAGCTGCCGAGGTCGACGTCCTGGGGGTGGACAGCACGGGAACCGTCGGCAACGGCAGCACGGCGAGGTGCAGGCCGGTCCTTCCCAGAACGTGCAGTGCCATGGTGGATCAGCTCCTTCATGTGCGCGCGGCCGGACCGCACGCTGAGCAGCAGTGTAGCCGCGATCCCTGGAGTGGGCGCGTCGCTCAGATCCGCAGTACCCCGTCTTTTGCCTGTCCGGGCTCCGGCAGGTCCCCGGTGTCCAGATCCTCCATCAGGTTGATGCCGGCGTAGGAATGCAGGTGAACCCGCCCGGCCTCATCGAACACTTGGAAGCTGCGGCGCAAGATGCCCTGCGGGTAGTGTGGGTGATGGAAATCGACCACCACCTGCACCTGCGGCCACCGCCCCACTACCTGGCACTGTGCGTCGCTCAACCCCTCGGTCAACGGCAGGGCCTCTCCCGAGGAGTCGTGCCAGAACTGCTCGAGGCTGGAAAACTGGTCGGCAACGGCCGCGATCGCCTGTTCCCGCTGTACGGCCGATAGCTCGACCAGCTCCCAGTGGGTTCCCACCATCCCCTGCAGGTCAATCAACCCCGGATCACCTTGCGCTGGTTCAAGATACTCTTCCTCCAGCTGCTCCAACTCCTGCTCGCTGACCGGCTCGCCCCAGCCCTGCGGCACCAGGTCCCGGAACCTGAGCGCATCGGCGATGGAGTTTAGCGGCGGCAAAGGGATCCGGGTGAGCCGGTACTCATAGCCTGCACCTCCGGCTTGATCCGGGTGCGTGATCGGTGGAGAGGGGTTCAACCACACTTCGATACTCTGTCCGCGTTGCCGCACCGCGAACAGGTGTCGGTCAAACTCGATGCTGAGCGGCGGTTGTCCCGGACGGTGCAATTGCAGGGTGTCGGGGTATGCATATCCGCTCGGTTCCGGACCCCCATGGTAGTCCTCATCGATGGCCTGAAAGGGCGAGCTGCCGGTCCACAGCCCCTCGTTCGTGACCCCGAGGATCTTTGTCCCCGCGGTCTGCACGAAACCCAGGTCCCCCTCCAATCCAATGCGGACGGCGGCCATGTCCTGGGGTGCGCACAGCGCCGGGTAGCGCTCATCGCTGGTGCTGTCCCAGGGGGAGTAGCTGACCCACAAGGCGTTCCCTGCCCGGTGCAGCAGCGTCTGCGGATGGTGAATCCCTACGTTGAGCCGGGGCCAGCTCACCACGCGGTCCGGTTGCCCGGTGCGGCGCAGCACCGCGACCGGGCGTGCTTCGTCCACGAAGAATGTGGTGTTATCTATGGTGACAGGCGCCAGCGCCCGCAACGGGTCGGTCATGGGCTGATGCTAGCAGCCGGCCCTGACCGGGAGCATCACCGGCAAGCGGTATCCTGGGCCGTCGCGGACACAGGCGCTGCAAGGTGTGTGGGGCGAAGGTTCGGATCCACTGGGAATTGCTGAACGTCCTTTACCGCCCCGGAGCCACGGCATAGGCTCGGCCCATGTCGGTCATGCTTAGAACCATTCAGACGGCCGTGCCGTCCACTGTCCTGCACCAGCCCGAGGTTCGTGACGTCTTTGCCGCCCAGCCCGGGCTGACCCGGCTGGGACAGCGGCTGATCTCCACCTCCTTTGACTCCGCGGCCATTGACACCCGCTACACCGTGGTGGAGGAGTTTGACCGGGACAAGCCGGTGGAGGGTGAAGCGGTGTTCTACGACGGGCAAACCAATGAGCTGCGCCGCCCCAGCACCCGCACCCGCAACGAGGTGTATGCCGCCAAGGCGCCGGCGCTGTACATTGAGGCGGCGCGCAAGGCCTTGGAAGCCTGCCCTGACGTGGATCCCTCCCAGGTCACGGACCTGATCACCGTGTCCTGCACCGGCTTCTACAACCCGGGCCCGGACTACCAGATTGTGCGGGCGCTCGGGTTGAACCCGGCCACCCGCCGCTACCACCTGGGGTTCATGGGCTGCTACGCGGCCTTCCCGGGCCTGCGGGCGGCGGCCGACTACTGCAAGGCAAACCCGGACGCGGTGGCGCTGGTGGTGTGCGCGGAACTGTGCACGCTGCACGTGCATTCCTCCAACGACCCGGACACCATCATGGGTTCGGCGCTCTTCGCGGACGGCGCGGCGGCCGCGCTGATCACCGGCCGGGACACCGGGGCCCCGGGGCTGCGGCTGGATGCCTTTGAAACCGTGCTGACCCCGGTGGGGGAGGAATCCATGGCCTGGAACATCGGCGATGAGGGGTTCGAAATGGTGTTGGGCACCTATGTCCCGCACATCATCGACGAGCACATCACCGGCGCGCTGGCCCCGCTGCTGGCCCACGACCCGCAGATCGACTCCGCGGCCAGCGACATTGAACACTGGGCCATCCATCCCGGTGGACGCTCCATCCTGGACAAGGTCCAAAAACGGCTGGGTCTGGATGACCGGCAACTGGCCCCGGCGCGCGACGTGCTGCGTGATTACGGGAACATGTCCAGTTCCACCGTGCTGTTCGTCCTAAAGGACATCATGGACCGGCACCTGCCCCAGGCGGATCCCGCGGGGGAGAAATTGTGCTCCATGGCCTTCGGCCCGGGGCTGACCGTGGAAAGCGCGTTGATGACCCTGCTGCCCGAGCGGGAAATCGAGGTGGAATGAGACGCCAACCCGACGCCGTGGAACAAATGGACCTTCCCGACTGCGACCCCCAGCTGCTGGAGCGCACCTACCGGCAATTCTGGCTGGTGAACCGGGTGGTCTCCGGGTGGCGCTCCCTCTACCTACAGCGGATCCGCCCACTGCTTCCGGCCGGCGGGCCAGCGAGCATCCTGGACATCGGATGCGGCGGCGGGGACATCACCACCGCCCTGGCCCGCTGGGCCCACGCCGACGGGCTGCAGGTCCGGGTGCTGGGCATTGACGCGGATGAACGGGCCTACCGCTACGCGGCGCAGCATGCCGGGCACCGGGATCTGCCCGCGGGCGCCCTGGAATTCCGCCAGGCCTACAGCCATGAACTGCTGGCTGAACCGGGCCGTTTTGACGTGGTGGTTTCCAACCATCTGCTGCACCACCTGGATGGGCAGCAGCTGCAGGGCCTGTGGCAGGACTCGGCCAGCCTGGCCAGGCACTTGGCCCTGCACGCCGACATCCGCCGCAGCCGGCTGGCCCTGGCCCTGTTCGGTGCCGGCACCCTGCCGCTGGCCGGCAGCTCCTTCATCCGCCGGGACGGGCTCGCCTCGATCCGCCGCAGCTTCAACCATGTGGAACTGGCGCGGCAGCTGCCTGCGGGCTGGCGCGCCGAGACGGCCGCGCCGTTCAGGAACCTGGCCGTCTACCAACCCGAAGCGCCCCATGAAGCTTGATGCGCTGATCGTGGGGGCCGGGCCCACCGGCCTGGCCGCCGCCATCCTGCTCACCGAGGCCGGATGGCGGGTGCGGGTGCTCGATGAGCGCCGCGGGGTGGGAGAGCACTCCCGGGCGATCGGCATCCACCCGCCGGGGCTGGCCGTGCTGGACCGGCTGGGGGTCGGGGAGGCCGCCCGCCACCAGGGCGTGAAAATCCGTGACGGGGCCGGGCTGTCCCGCAACCGGGTCATCGGGGCCCTGGATTTCTCGGTCATCGGCGGAGCGCACCGCTACGTCCTGTCGCTGCCGCAAAACCAGACGGTCACCCTGCTGCGCCAGCGCCTGCACGAACTGGACCGGCACGCCCTGCAGGAGGGGACCGGCTACCTGGGGCATAGCCAGGACGGCCAGGGAGACCTGAGCGTCACGGTACGCCAGGAGAACGCGCCCGGTTCGCCGGGCGCCGCGCAGCAGCTGCGGTCCCGCTGGCTGATCGGCGCGGACGGCACCAATTCTGC